>JBJTAQ010000411.1:0-5861 GCA_046090945.1 Pirellula sp. | reverse complement strand
GACCTGCGGTCAACTCTTCTTCGACTACTACTGGGGCAGCGGGTTCCTTCCAAGCCGCTACCAAGGGGTCCGTTTCCGAAACACAGGCGACCCAGTGCCTTATCTTGCAAACCCCCAAGGTGTTTCGCGCGATGCCCGACGCGCGATGCTCGATGACCTTGCAGCCATGAACGCAATCCATCTTCAAGACTACGGCGATCCCGAAATCGATACCAGAATCGCCCAATACGAGTTGGCCTACAGGATGCAAACTAGCGTCCCGGATCTGCTGGATTTCTCGAACGAATCGGCAGCTACCCTCGAGCGTTACGGTGCCGATGCCCTCAACAAAGGTACCTTTGCCAATAACTGCCTCATCGCACGACGTCTTCTCGAACGCGGCGTTCGGTTCGTGCAACTCATGCACGCAGGTTGGGATCAACACGGTAATCTTTTCACTCAACTAGCCGAGCAGTGCAAGGACACCGAGGGGCCAGCGTCGGCACTCGTCAAAGACCTCAAAGATCGCGGGATGCTCGATGATACCCTCGTTATTTGGGCCGCTGAGTTCGGACGAACCCCCTTCGGCCAAGGTGATCCGAATAAACCCACCGGTCGTGATCACTTCGGCAAAGCCTTCAGCTGGTGGATGGCCGGAGGAGGTGTCCGCGGCGGCCAAGTTGTCGGTAGCACCGACGAGTTCGGCTGGAACATCACCGAAAGACCTGTCCATGTGCACGACATCCAAGCCACCATCATGCATCTATGCGGCATCGATCACGAGCGGCTCACGTTCCGATACCAAGGCCGGCAATACCGTTTGACCGATGTCCACGGAAGCGTCGTTCATGAACTCCTCAAGAACGCTCCAGCGGGTTGATCGACTCGAATCTCACGAGTCGCTACGGTGCCCATAGGTTGCGCGCTGCGAAGCTACCGACACGAGAGCTCTAGAAAAATCATAAAAAAATTGATTTTTCAGTCCAAGCTGCCCCAGCTCTTACGATTACTTTCGATAGACCACCCCTGCAGTGCACTATATTCCGAGGAATCCACGTCCAGTCTGAGGAACTAGGCCAGAAAGCTCTTTGCCCTGAACCCAAACTCATGCTCGATCTAGCGCAATGGATCCTCGATCTTGAATCGGGAACTAGCGATCTGAAAACCTGCTTGTCGGAGTATCCGGACCTGGAACCTTCGGAGCGTTTTGCCCTAGCCCTGGCCGAACAGAAATACCGCAGGACGAATGGTCTTTCCTGCGACCTTCGCCACTACTTGGAAATCCTCCCCGAACTGGTCGACTCCCCGTCCAGAGTCCTCGAACTGATCCTCGCTCAGCTGGGTCCTGAACTCGATACGGCCAGCCTCAGTAAACTCGAACGACAGATCGAGGATCAAATCGCGCAACTCTCGGCCGAGCAACAATCACCCCTGAGAAAGAACTTGGCGACATGGAACTCCCAGGCTCTTGACTCCGAACGCATTGAGTCGTTGTGGTGGGAATTCGAAGACCAATATAAACTTGGAATCATTCCTCGCATCGAGCACTGGATACTGAAATCACCTGCCTCAGTTCGAAGCGATCTGCTGACCGGATTCCTCCTCTCGGATGCTTATCAGCAGCAAAGAAGGAACGATACGATCGATTGGCCCGCATACATCGAACGATTCCCCAGGAATGTCGCCGAGGTCAATCAAGCCTACAAGGATTTCTCCAGTGGGAGCAGCCAGACGAGGCTCCGAAGTATCTTGTCCTCGGATACTGGATTGACCTCGACGCTCGATCATCGGCGGGAGCATTGCGAGGAAGATATCCTCAACGGCCGCTATCGACTCGATCGCATCTTGGGTTCGGGAACTTTCGGGGTTGTTTTTCTCGCGTACGACCTGAAACTCGATCGTCAGTTGGCAATCAAAGTCCAAAAGAAGAATAGCGATCAAAAGCAGACTCCGCAGAGGCAAATCGAGGAAGCCAAATTCGCTGGTTCGTTACGAGCCGAGAATATCGTGCCGATCCACAATGTCGAACGAGATGCGGACGGGGACTATTTCATCATCAGCGATTACATCGAAGGTGGAACGCTCGCGGACGAAATCCGGAAAAAAGGTCTGAGTTTCGAGAGGATCGCCACGATCGTTCGGTGCGTCGGGGAGGCGTTATCGGTTGCTGCCAAAAAAGGGGTTATCCATCGCGACATCAAACCGGCAAACATTCTGATCGAGGAACGGACCCAGAAAGTCTTCGTCACCGACTTCGGATTGGCAACTCGCGAGCACGAGTACATGCGAAACCTCGATCCTGCCGGCTCGCCAGCTTATAAAAGCCCCGAGCAAGTCCTCCGAGGCGGCACGAAACTCACCGGACAAAGCGATCTGTTTTCGCTCGGCATCGTCATGTACGAAATGCTCACAGGCAAACGACCTTTTCAGGGTGAGAGCCAATCCGTTATTCAAGATGAAATCGTCCATTACTCACCCCCGCCGCCATGTGATGTTCAAAAATCTATCCCGTTGGAACTTGATCGCATCTGCATGAAATTGCTTCGCAAGAATCCTACCGAACGCTATTCCGATGGGGCCGAACTAGCCGAAGATTTGCAAGCTTGGCTCAACACACATGCGCAGTTGCCACCGAGCAAGGGTGATGGTTCGGCTAGACTCATACCTCGCGGCCTGCGAAATTTCACCGACGAAGACGCCGAGGCCTACTTGGAACTCCTACCCGGTATGTGCGATAGAGATGGCATCCCGGAATGCGTGACGTTTTGGACCAAGAAGATTCAGCAGCGAGACGCCGAGAAAACATTTGCCGTCGGAATGCTTCTTGGCCCCAGCGGTTCGGGCAAGTCCTCATTGGTCAAGGCTGGCATCATCCCACGACTGCCTTCGAGCATCAAAGCGATCCATTTGGATGCAACCCCTGACGACACGGAAGTCCGATTGCTCAAAGCCCTCCAGAAATCTTTAGCCGGACTACGTGATACCACCTCGCTACCAGAGGCCCTGCGCAAAATCCAAGAGTCGCAAGACCCCAAGGTTGTGATCTTTCTCGACCAATTCGAACAGTGGTTAAGCTCCAATCAAGGAGCCAAGCGGGCGCCATTGATCGACGCTCTCTTGCGCTGCGATGGGCAATCGCTTCAAGCCATTCTGATTGTGCGAGAGGAGTTCGGATCGGCCACTACCTTTCTCGCCAAAGAACTTGCCACGCCCTTCGAGAGAGGTCACAATTTCGACTCGGTGGAACTCTTTGAACCCGATCATGCGCGCAAGGTGCTGATCAAATTCGGGCAGGCGTATGGGAGGCTGCCCGAGAACCTCGATTCGATCAGCAGTTCTCAACGAAAATTCGTCGATTTGTCAGTCCAGGGTCTCTTTCAAGATGCCAAGGGTCGCGGAGTGATCCCGGTGCAGTTGGCACTCTTTTCCGACATGATCCAATCGAGGCCCTGGGAGCCGTCGATGCTCGAACAGGTCGGTGGCACCTCGGGGGTGGTTGGCAATTTCCTCGACGAATCCTTCAGTCCCTCAAATCCCCAATGCTTGGTGCATGAGGAAGGCGCAAGGAAACTGCTCGGTGCACTCTTGCCGGTAGCTGGGAGCGACCTCAAGGGAGGACGCAAAAGCTTGGAGGAATTGCAGGAATTATCGGGGTATCGTGGAAAGCCGATGGAGTTTCGAGGTTTGTGTGGGATCCTCGAAGGTCGATTGCGATTGATCAAACCATCGGAGGACCAAGACCCGAGCTATCAATTGACTCACGACTATTTGGTCGGTCCGTTGCGCGAGTGGCTGACCCGTAAGCGGCGAGAGACCCGCCGCGGTCGGGCCGAGCTTGCCCTCGCCGAGCGCGCCGAGGTTTGGTCGATCCGCAAGGAGTCCAAGCAGTTGCCGACAATGTTTGAGTGGTTGAAGATCCGCTGGCACACTCGGGTTAATGATTGGACTGCCCCGCAGCGAGCGATGATGAAGTATGCCGACAGGCAGCAGTGGACGAGGCTAGCGACGGCCGGTGCCCTTGGAGCCGTACTGCTTGCCGGTGGGTTGTGGTATCGGGCTTATAGCACAGTCAAGCAATTGGAGTTGGTGGATTTCGTTCGATTGCCGACGATGCTTGAAGATATCAGCTCCCGGTGGGACCGCATCTTGCTGCGTCCAGGTATCTCGGACCGTATAACCCAAAGCAAAGTGCCGATGAGCAAGGAGTCCATGAGCAATCAGCCGATAGGTCAGGAGGAGCTCAAGTATCGGCTGGCCAAGTTATCGCTAGATCGGTCGGACAAGGAGAACATCGCAGTCGTGGGAAAGGCCCTGACCACGGCAGATGCATCGCAGGTTGGGATAATCATCAAGCAATTAGAGCCGGTCCGAGAAGAGTTGATCGAGTCGCTGTGGGTGGAAGCCCGTAAGAATCGCGCCGATACGCTTCTGCGTTGCGCCAGTGCCCTTGCCAAGTACAGACCGGAGGATCAGCGATGGGACGAGATTTCAAAGAATGTAACCGCTTCCGTAGTTCAAGAAAATCTTTTGGACTTGAAACACTGGTCCAAGTTGCTTATAGGGAGTCGGGACAAACTGATCCCTCATTTGGTTTCTATCTACAAGGATACGGGACAACCCCGCGTAGAGACCGAGGTGGAGGCCTCAACGGTGTTGCTTGCAGAGTTTCTCGACCGTCCGAGAGATTTCCAGATGCTCCACGATTTGATGATGGCGGGAAACTCCGACCAGCTAGCGAAGTTGTTTGGCAGGTACAGTCAGTTTGAGAGTATGGCGATCGAGGAACTTCGCAAGGAACTCTCGAAAGCAGCACCGACTCGGCCGGCGGACCCAAGCGATGGAACGTCGGATCGAACAGAGTTTGTTCGGTGGCAGACGAACAAGGTAGAGCACTTTCGCAGACAGGCTAACGCAGCGGTGAGTCTGATGAAATTCAGCCGAACCGATTCCGTGGAAGACCTTCAGAAATTTCTGACCGTTACAGACGATCCCGAAGCGATATCGCAGTTCGTGCATCGAGCCCGGGGGAGCAAGATCGCGATCGAGACGATGATGCTTCACTTTAACTCGGAGTTGGCCAGGGAGAGTCAAGAGAGTTTAGCATCGAATTCAGTCGAGCGGCAGCAGCATTACTTGCGACTCTATGCGTTCATTCTGGCGCTTGGCGACTATCCGATTTCGGATCGCAATCAGGTGGAACCAGGCAAGTTAAAGGGCCTTGTTGACCAGATGCATAGCAGATACCGGGAGCATCCTAGCCGCGCCGTTCACAGCGCGCTGAGCTGGACGTTGCGTCAGTGGGGATTCAACGATGCTGTCAAGGCTGTCGATGAGACCGAGATACCGTTTGATGAAACCTTGCGGCGAGAGTGGTTTACAACCAAAGTTCAACTTATCAAGTCTGACGATGGAAAGAACGCGGATGGGGAAAGGGTGAACGAAGACTACGAAGCAGCTCTATTCGAACCCATTTACTTTACTTTTCTGGTATTCGGACCGGGTGAATACCGGATGGGTCAAAGCGGTCGTCGCCAGGTTCGTTTGAACAAGGCATTCGCACTTTGCGATAGAGAGGTGGATTGGAGGAAATTCTATACTATGTATACGCTTCCTGTTCAAAAAAGGCCTCGCGAGTTTTGGAATAAACCAAATTATCCGGTTGAAGTGACCCGGGAATTCGCTGTCCAGTTTTGCGTAAATACGACATATTGGGGATCCAAATCCAAAGGCCATGACGATTCGAAAAAAGACCCTGTGGATTTAGACTATCGCCTACCTACCGAAGCAGAGTGGGAGTTTGCAACTCGTTCAGGATCAGTCACACCCTTTAGCTTTGGATCCGACGAGGAATTGGTCGTTGATTATAGCTGGTGTAGGGCAAA
>JBJTAQ010000410.1:0-5886 GCA_046090945.1 Pirellula sp. | reverse complement strand
TTGCTTCGATAAGCTTGTCTGCCGCTACGGAGACGTCCAAGCAACTCGCCGAAAGAATTCTCGGCGGTAGCGGAGACCCGTACAAGGGCAAGAAGCTCTATCGAGAACTGTGTGGTCGCTGTCATCAGTTGTTTGACGATGGAGGCAAGGTGGGACCGGATTTGACTGGTTACCAGCGCGATCAGCTTGGAACCCTCCTACGGAATATTGTGGGTCCGAGTTTGGAGATTCGCGAAGGCTACCAGATGGTACGAATCCTCACGAGCGATTCGTTGGTCCTGACCGGATTTATTGAGTCCGAGCAGCCTGACCAGATCGTGTTGAGGAACACCGATGGTCAATCGGTGACGCTTGATCGTAGCGAGATCGAGCAGTTGGAACCGCAAGTCCTTTCCTTGATGCCCGAGGGCCTTTTGGAAAAATTAGACGATGAGCAATTGAGGGATTTGATTGCCTATTTGCGAAGCAGTCAACCGCTCAACGACGGCACCTAGGAAAACGCGAGCTATACTGGCGTCATGATTCCACTGATTCGCTCCCGAATCCGAACGGCCTTAAATCGCCAACCTTGGACTTGGTCTTGGCGACTCTCTTTGTTGTTGCATTTAGCCATTGTTTCTGTACTGCTATGGATTTGGCTAAATGGAAGTCCCCTTCCGAAGGTAGTGACTTATGAGTCCCTTCAAATCGATAGTGGGTTTAGCCAGCGGTCGGTGAGTACGACCGATGACGCGTTGTTGGAATTGCCCTCAGATCGGCAGGAGAGTTCGCGCCTGTTGCGAGATATTCGTCTGCAGATGGAGCAAGCTCGGCAGCGAGGTGACGAGGACAATTTTCAGAGGCTCAAGCAACTCAGCGCCGATTTGAGGCGAAACAGCACGACAAAGACAGTCGATGAGATGTCCGAGTTCTTCGGCGGGGTCTTTGGCAATCGAGCCACCGAACCGGATGTGCAAAAAGCAAATCAAGAATTCGATGTCTCAACCGCTCAGATGCACGACATCAGCAAGACGACCGACGAGCAAGGTGTCCTTCGGTACAGCGTGGTTATGGTCGATGCGAACGGGGTTGCGCGTCAGGTCGAGATCGATCCTGAGAATGGAGAGCGACTTTACAAAACCATGCAACTGATCAAGTCCAACCCGCTACTTGAGAAAGTCTACCGCAAGATCTTGATGGGGATTTTGGATCAAGTCCTCAAAGAGCAACCGAGTTGAGGCTTCTGCCTTTCGAGGCAGAAGCCTTATCGTAAACAGAATCACAGCGCAGAAGCACTAGAGCCCAAGCATCCTGGGCCCAAGCATCCTGGTGGTGGCTACTCGCGTCCTGCGGTGACTCCGGCCCAATCGTCGGTTCTAAATGGGGTCAGTGGCAATCCACCGGCACTGAACATATTGCACACCGGATTGTCGGCCCAAGCGTACCGGACTGCGACGGGTTTGGCTACATTTCCGCTCGAGACTCGGATCTTTCCTCCGTCGACGATCTTGGCGGTTGCGGGATAGAATTTCTTGTCCTCGCCAGCAATCGTAAAGCCGATCGGTTCGTTGACATCGAAGGGCCGCCATCCGGCAGGTAGGTGATTGAATGATAGTACAATCGCATCGCCATCTGCTTGCATCGATGCATATCGAGGACTTTGGTGTTCGATGGCGATGCCATACTCGTTAGCCAACGCCCAGCGGGCTAGACGTCGACCGACGTCGACTTTGTTCTTCGGGTGAATATCCTTGCCTTCTCCGATGTCGATGATGACCGCTTGGCCGGTATGAGGCAACTTGTCGAGCGTCATCGTTTGAGCTTCGCGGAGTTCTGCCCAATCGCTTTCGCCGGGTTCTTTAGGCTCGGCCTTAAAGTCTGCGAGTTGGACCCAATAGAAGGGGAAGTCTCCTTGGCCCCACTCCTTGCGCCAGTTCTGGATCATAAGCGGGAAAAGTTCGCGGTACTGATAAGCTCGTCCGGCGTTTGATTCACCTTGGTACCAAATCGCTCCCTTGATCCCGTATCCGAGGTGGGATTTTAGGACACCGTTGTAAATATTCGCAGGACGCTGATTGCCTCGCATCTGGTTGCCGAGGTTCTTCATTTGATCCTCTTCCTCTTTGGTGCGATCTTTCTTTTCGCTGAGCGTCTTGAATCGCTCCGTGTTGGCCGCCTAGTTATCGACCATCTTGTTGAATCGTCCGTCGGACTTGAGCACGTCAAGATTCACCCAGGCTTCGCAAGCCGAGCCGCCCCATGCGTTGTTGATCATCCCGATCGGGACACCGGTGGTTTGATGGATCTGCCTAGCGAAGAAGTAGCCGACTGCAGAGAACTTGGGGTTGTTCTCTGGGTTGCAGACCATCCATTTGCGATCGTCGTGGCTCCAAATTGGTTCCTGGGAACCGGTCTGAGGGAAATTGATCATTCGAATCTTGGGGTAGTTGGCTGCGAGTTGCTCAAGATCCGGGTCGTTGGACTGTGCGACAGACCACTGCATATTCGATTGACCGGAGCAGACCCAGACTTCTCCGACTAGGACATCCGAGATCGTTTTAGTTGAGCTGCCGGCAACCGTGATCGTCAGTGGCCCGCCGACCTCCATGGCTGGCAAGAGAGCTTGCCAGTTCCCGGCTGCATCGGTCGTGGCGGTAACTTTCTTGTCCCCCACGCTGACGGTGACGACTTGGCCCGGATTATCCTTGCCCCAAATCTTATTTTCCTGCTTTTGCTGCAGGACCATCGAGTCGGTAAAGATATTCGGAAGCTTGACTTCGGCGGTTGCTGAATCCGCGACAGTCAGACCTCCGATAAGTGTCATCGCGAAGACGCTTCGGCCGATCCAGCCGATTCGGTTGTGTTGTTTCATTAGCTGTGTAGACATAACAGGGTGGGACCTTTCAAAAAATAGGTCAAAGGAGAGGGAGCAATACACGGTTGGATTGCTAACAGTGTCGTCGAGGACAGATCGCTGGGCTGTTTGGAGATCAGGTGCTCCAAACCATCGCGATCCATCTCCAGGTGCAGACGTGAACCAATAGAGTACAGGTCCAAATCGCCAGTGCAATAACCCGCACCTGGAAATCAGGCTTGCGATCGCTGCTGCAATCACTTTTCCTACTCAGTAGATAGCCGCAGACGGCCATCGCCAGCAAGCTACCCAAGAGGCTCGTCAGTCCGATCAATTGCCAGCCGAACAGGGCGCCTGCCAAGCCGTGGAGTATGGTCCAATGCCAAAACCACGCTCGCTTGTCCAGCGGTGAGTCGATGGAGTGGAAGTAGATGCGATCGATAAGCTTTCCAGTGAGGAGCCCTAGCAGAAATCCGATGGACGTTCCGAGTCCTGCGGTGATCGCTCGTTCGAGAAACTGCGGACTATAGTTTAGGAATCGCGCGCCCCAAGGTTCAGTCCAACGAACCCGCGATACGATAGGATTTGCGATGAAGCTGGCGATGTAAATCCCCAAGATCACCAGCAGCGGTAGTTTTGGAAATTTTAGCCTTTCGAATTGGGTTCCAATGAGCATTACCGCCACGGAAAAAAGGCTTAAATGCAGCGCCATCGCTCCGATCAGTCCCCACTTGGGATAAAACACCGTTGAAACAATGCCGACACCGAAACGCCACTCTCGATAGGGTAGGTTGACCCCGTTTCCGATGAGTTCGATCGCACCGAGCGTTACAAAGATCAATCCAACGGCAATCTCCATAATTAGATAGCGAGGAGAGATCGGCAGTCGGCATGCGCGGCAGCGCCCGCGCAGGAGTATCCAACCGAAGACCGGAGAGTTGTCGATCATGTTCAAAGGTTTATCGCAAAACGGGCAGTGAGAGCCGCGTGTGACGATCGTCTTTTTCTGGGGTGTTCTGCTGGCGACTACATTGATAAAACTACCGATGCAGGCTCCGAGATAGAAAAACCAGAACACGAACCAATACTCAACGGTCCTGCGGATGAACCAAATGCGAAAGGAGATTTCAGGATCTCTGGGGTCGAATCGCCACTTGGATTGAGCGATTTTTTGCCGGATCTCCAAGGGCGGTAGGATCACCGCGTAGAGTACCCATCCGGCCAGGATCGCTCCGACCAAAAGTAAAACGGGCCAGTCGCGTCGCCATGATAGGAGACTCTTGCGGCGCTTGGGAAGCGGGTTGACTTGAGCGGGCTCAGGTACTCCTGGATCTTCAAGACCTTCGGCAATGACTAAGGGTTGGTTCTCATCAAGCTGGTCGCTCAAAACGCGCCTCGCTTACTCTGAAGTTGTTCAAGCAGTTCTTTGAGCGGATCCTTCGTGGCGGTTTGGGACGAGCTTCGATTGTAATCGCTTGGTGAAAGACGGCGAACGGCACCCGGATTTTGAGAATCAGCTGCTGCTCGGTACACATCGATGACGCTGTTGTCCTGCAGTTGCTCGCCAGAGGGTAGGAGTAGAAATCCAACACTGCGGGGTTGGTAGTTGATGTCTTCGATGACATTCGGGCTTTTCCCTGTTGCATCGATAGCGATCGATTGAATGAATTCCTCGTACACACTCACATCATAGAGAACCACCGGTGGCACGGGAACCTGGATCTCTCGGCGATCCCAGTTGCCAAAGCTATCTCGCCATTCCACAGTTTGGAGGATCGTCGAACCGCTGTCTCTGTCCAACACAACCGTTTCCGAGCCCCCTTGGGGTATGCGAATCCTTTTTGCTGAAGCCGGATTGCGTCGGTCGGCCAAGAGCACCAGCAACCCATCGCTATGTGTATTTGCAATCCGAAGCGACACTGGCCCGAGTGGCGGGTTCGGTGCGACTTGCTCGCTGACGACGCGATATCCGGGTTGTGGGATCGCAAAGGTCGGTTGCTGTGGCCACCAGACTTGCCAGGGGGAGTACAAGATCGGTTGCAACCAAAGTCCGTTGTTAGGAATGCAAGTCAAACCGAAGCCAGGCATCGAGACACTCTCGAAGCAGTAGCCGCCGTTGAACTGTTGCAACCTCCAGCATTGTGCGATTGAATTGTTGATACCCATCAATCGAACTTGCGATCGCTGGCCTCGCTGGGCAAGGACTCCGTTGCCGAAGTTTCCGGCTTGCTGAGCATCAGCGCTGAGAGCTAGCCATTGATTGCCGATCGATTGTTGGATACGGACCATGTCAGCTCCGACCGGGGTGATCATCCAAGCCCCTTGGGCGTCCTCTGGTAGTGCTCCGTTTGGAGCGTTAGGTACCAATTGCAACTGCCCTTGTCCGCCAGCGCGCATGAATAGTCGGTTGTTGGGTTCACCGGCCCATAGCAGGACCGTCTTGCTGATGTCTCCGGACGAGGAATCCCGAGGACTCCAAGCCTCTGAAGGGATTCGATTGATGGTTGCTGGATCCATGGCAAAGACTGCCATTTGGCTTGGAGCAAATTCGATTTGCCCATTGCGCAGGGTTCCGATCCTCATGTTGCCTTGATTGGATGTCGGCCATTGGATGACGCGTTGGGTTTGGCGAGAACCGTAGCCGATGAATTGGCCATCGGGAGTGTCATAGCGGCGGAGCCTTGAATAGAGAGTCGCTTGACCTGCCTGATCGCGCACGAGAAGTTCTTCCGCGCTGAGTCGAGCGGTGGACTCGGTAGGAGTTCCAGGCACTTTTAATGTGAAGTAGTCTTGAGCAACACATCGACAGGCACCGATGCATGAGGTCAGCAAGCAGGCCAAGTAGCAAGCCGATGCCTGTATCCTACGAGTAATTAGAGCGCTGGAATACATGTCAAACCTTTAAATTATTTTTCTTGGGGGTCAGTGTGGAAAGCTCTGGTCCATGCTTGGATCTGGGTTGCCGATACAAATGTCAACGGAAGCGGAAAATAAAGCTTTCCAAGGCGATGCGAGCGCGGTCTTCTTGGCTGTGTGTTCCTTTGAGTTCCTTC
>JBJTAQ010000409.1:0-6826 GCA_046090945.1 Pirellula sp. | reverse complement strand
CTCCGCCGAACGCTCCGAGCAATCTGCCGACGGCTCCTTACACAAACCCACTTGCTCCGAATCCCATGTCTACGAAACCGGGAACTGCTCCAGCGTCTGCTGGTGCTCCGCAATCGGTTTCCAGTTATTCAGTTAATCCGTTAACGGACGCAGTTGCCTCGGCTCAAAATGAGCTTCGGATGGCGACCGAAAACGCTCGTGCTGCGATTGAAAAAACGACGAGTTCCGTCAACAGCGCGGTATACCAAGCCGGGGCCCGCGTCGACCGAGTCGGCAGCGGCGTCGTGCAGGCGACCGAGATCATCGAGTCCTCATTGCAGGATCCGATCCCGCAGTTCCAGGCCCCAAACTCCCCGGCCTCAACGGCAGGGGTAGGCGAAGTGGGCGAGGATCCAAACTCCCCGTGGCGAAAACCGATTCCTCGCTAGTTTTTTCCTTGTCGCGAACCGTCGACAACCCCAGGTGTCAAAGTTACAATGCTGGGCTCCAGATGGCCACTTGGTGAAATTGGCAGACACGCAAGACTTAGGATCTTGTGCCGCGAGGCGTCGGGGTTCGACTCCCCGAGTGGCCACTGCTCAGGCGTCCCACTGCATTGGTGATCGACTTGATAAATGAACGGATCACCAGCCCTTCGAATCCACGGGTCAAGAGCGCTGCTAGGTTGCGCGAATCGAGGCAGAGGCGGCGGGACAATCTTTTCCTGATCGACGGCCTAAAAAATATATCTTTGGCGTTGGCTTCAGGGATACAGTGCACGGAAATCTTCGTCTCGGAGGCGCTTTGGGAGGCTCCCAGTGCCGAGTTCAGTTCGGTGCTAGCGCGTTTTGGCTCAGACTCCCTTGGTGCTACGGGTGATCAAAGCACTACGAGATGGACACGGTTAACTACGGCTCCGATGGAGAAATTGCAATACGGCGAGCAACATGCAGAAGCGATCGCCGTAGCGATCCCACCTGCGAGCACACTGGAGTCGCTAGGCAGTCGGTTGGGCGCTGCGCAGGCCGAAGATGTTCACGAACTGTATCTCGTTTTGGATCGATTGGAGAAGCCCGGTAATTTAGGTGCTGCGATGCGGACTGCCGATGCCGTTGGGGCCACAGCAGTCTTGCTCAGCGATCCGACGGGCGATATTTGGAACCCGAATGCGATCCGAGCAAGCCTTGGAGCGATGTTCACGGTTCCATTGGCCATCGATACTTGGTCGGTCGTCTACAAGTGGCTTGAAAATCGAGGGGTGCGCAGTTTCGCGGCCAGACCAGAAAACGGCAGAAATTATGCTCAGGTCCGATTCCCTGAGAAAACCGCGATCGTGATCGGCAACGAAGCTCAGGGGCTTGGTAATCGCTGGCAATCCCAAGAAATCGTTTCGATTCAAATTCCGATGGTTGGGAAAATAGATTCCCTGAATGCCTCGGTAACGGGAGCGATTTTGCTTTTTGAAGCAATTCGTCAGCGTCAGCGAGCCTGATCCGTCCACTTCCATTCTTGAGCAGTTTTCCTGGCTTTGGTAGGCTACTCGCTTCAAGCTCTTGTCTTTTGATTATCCAAAATGATTACTCGCAAGCCAATTTTTCCAAACGTCATCGAGTTGAACGTTCAAGCCGGTCATTTGATCGGATGCAATCTGTACTTGGTGTTTGATCAGGACGAGTGGTTGCTGATCGATATAGGTTATGAGGAAAATGTTGAAGAGATCATCGATTTGATTCGCGATTTGGATTTTCCGCTTTCCAAGTGCAAGACCTTGCTCGCGACCCACGCGGATGTGGATCATTGTCAGGGATTGGCAAAAGCCAAGCAGATGCTCAAGACGAGTGTGACGGCGCATCCGAAAGCCGCATCGCTCTTGGAGAGTGGCGATCGCTTGCAAACCTTTGCCGAGATTTACGCCCAAGGCATTTCAGAGCCGATGCCCAAGGTGACTGTTGAGAATCTTATCAACGATGGCGATCGGATTGCTGTCGGGGGCATCGAGCTTGAGGTTTGGTCGACACCTGGGCATGCCGATAGTCAGTTAGCGTTCCAGTTTGGGAAGATCCTGTTCAGCGGTGATAACATCTACAGGGACGGCGGTGTAGGAGCGATCGATGCTCACCACGGAAGCGATATTCCTTCGTTTATTCGCTCGCTCGAGCGTATTCGAGACTCCTCGGTTGAGTGGTTGCTACCGAGCCATGGTCCTTACTTTCGCAAGGATCCCGAGATGATCAATCGAGTGATAACGAGGCTGGAAGGTTATCTACATCTTTCCGATTTCGGCACATGTGCCATCGATTGGCCTTTGATGAAACAATGGGAGCAAGAGATTGCCGAAGGAAGATATCCAGCAACTTGATTCGCCTGACTCAGAGTCTTTGAGTTTCGAGAAGCGAGCGAGCCGTCCTCGAACGGAGTGGGAGATTCTGATCAAGAGTCGCAGGTTTATTTTGCTGATTCTGTTCCTTGTCACCGGAGCTCTGGGGTTGCCCTTGCTGTGGATCAGTTCCAGATTCAGTACGACCGAGAAGGTGCTTTGGTCCACGATCAACATCCTTTACACGTTGGCGATGATCGCTGTCGTGGTTGCGATTTGCATGTGGTCCTATTCAAGAATTCTGGATGCACTCTGAAGCAGTGACTTAGGTCGCCTGAGAGGATTTCGAAATCACTTGAAACTCTTTGCCAATGAATTCGGTGCGAATTTGGCCCTCGGAGGCATTCAGACTGCGGACTAACTCGCCAGCCAATTCCTCGATGTCCCTGAAAATTCGACCGATCCGACCCTCAAAGTAGTGCGATGCGACAGCTGCTGGAATAGCAACCATCAGTCCAGCCAGGGTTGTGACCAAGGCCTCGTAGATTCCGACCGCCAGGAAATCGGCTCGATTCTGACCCGCAACCAACTTGGTCGTGTCATGAAAGGCCCGAATCAAACCCCAAACGGTACCTAATAGCCCCAAAAGCGGCGCGATACCTGCGCCGAGATTCAACCAACGGACGTTTGCATAAGCCCGATCGACTTCGCGTTGGATCGTTTCACTGACGGCTGTCTGAATCTCCGCCTGAGGCCTTCCGGCGCGCACCATCGCCGCTTGAACGACCCGTTCGAGAGCCGACGTTCCAGGACAAGCTCGATAGATTTCGGCTGGATTGATTGAGCCAGGACCGACGGCACTCCGGAGCAGGGCCGCGATGCGGCTGGGCATCAAATGGCCGCGTCTTAAGCCGATCAAGCGATCGAAAAGAAAGGTAGCGACGACCAAGCTTGTCAACGCGATAGGGATCATGAAAATCCCGCCGCGGACCAAAAGATCGAAGAAAAAAATTCCCGTCGTCCCCGAGCCGATTATCTGTCCAAAAAACCACGCTGTAAACCACACTGTGTCGTACTCCGCAACCTGAAACCCACCCCAATTCCGTTCGCGACGATTGTAACCGTTTTAGCAGCAGGCAGTATCTTTTTCGACAAACACTCACGAAGCTTGGCTAGCATTCGGCGACTTGCCGAGTTTTTGAAACCTAAACTCGACAGCCCAAAGCATGGAAAACTCTGCCCAATTGTGATATCTTAACGTTTATGAGCCAGCCACTATCCGGAATTTTTACCCCGAACATAACGCCATTGGATTCCCGAGGTCGACTCGATGAGGACAAGCTGCGTGGCTATGTCGACTGGCTCATCGAGCGTGGGGTCCATGGCCTGTACCCGAACGGCAGCACTGGGGAGTTCGTACGATTCACGCCCGAGGAGCGTCGCAGGGTGATCGAGGTTGTTGTCGATCAAACGCGAGGTCGGGTGCCGATCCTCGCAGGCGCCGCTGAGGCGAACGTGGCTGAGACGATTCGGGCTTGCGATTTGTATGGAAGTCTCGGTTGCCGTGCGGTGGCTATCGTGGCACCTTTCTACTATCGCTTGGCTCCCGACGGCGTGTTCGCTTACTTCAAGGAGATTGCGGATCATGTATCGGTCGATGTAACGCTCTACAACATCCCATTGTTTGCATCTCCTATCGATGTTGCAACGGTCAAGCGGCTGGCGCAGGAATGCCCGAGAGTTGTCGGGATCAAGGACAGTTCGGGGGATATTCCTCACATGATGCGGATGATCTCCGAGGTGCGTCCTCTGCGCAAAGACTTTTTCTTCCTAACCGGTTGGGATGCTTCCCTAGTGCCGATGCTGATGATCGGATGTGACGGGGGAACGAATGCAACCAGCGGCGTGGTTCCCGAGTTGACTCGAGCTATCTATGAGGCTTGTAAGGCCACGCAGTGGGAGCGGGCCATGCAGTTGCAGTATAGACTCTTGCCTCTTTTTGATGCGATGATCGCAACGCTGGAATTCCCCGAAGGTTTCCGTCGTGGGGCGAGGATTCGCGGTTGGGATTTAGGTCAGTCGCGACAACCCCTTTCACCCCAGCAATCGACCGCGGCTGATGCGGCCCAGCGTAAACTTCAAGAGATGCTCGCAGGTTTCGACTTTGTTCAGTCTCGCCCGACGGCAACCCGCGAAATCGCCTCAGGTGCTAGTGACGACGTCATCAATCGGATCGTTCACGAAGTCCTCTCGCAACTCAAAGCCCTATAACCCGCTACCCAACTTTCAAGGACGAACAAGGATTGAGAGATTCCACGGACGGAGAAAAGGCTACCGCGAGCGATTGGGAGCAGAGCGTTCTTGATTCTCTGATGCAGCGCAACCGGGTTCTTGCTGCCTTGGCATTTCTGCTGTTGTCCCTGAGCTTTTTGTGGTATTTTCAAGATCGAACTAGCGACTTGAAAAAAGCTGATTTTGCCCCCCAAAACGCCGAGGGTTGGACGGTCGATTTAAACACCGCAACCGACCAAGAACTGCAACTCATCCCCGGCTTAGGTCCCAAATTGGTCGAAGCCATCCTCATGCGTCGAGCAGAATTGGGTGGATTCCAAAACCTTGATCAACTCAGCCAGGTGCCGGGAATCAAAGAGCAACGTGTTAGAACTCTTTCGAGGTACCTCAAGATTAGCGCGCCTGGTCCTTTAGATTCAACCGATTGCACAAGCGAATGATCAATAAGCCGTTTGAAATTGAAAGCCCGTATACACCGGCTGGTGATCAACCCCAAGCCATCCAATCGCTCGTGCGCGGATTGAGACGTGGCACACCCCATCAGGTCCTCATGGGAGTCACCGGTTCGGGCAAAACCTTTACGATGGCCAATGTGATCGAACAGGTCCAGCGACCTACGCTGATCCTGAGTCACAACAAGACGCTTGCTGCTCAGTTGTATTCCGAGTTTCGAGAGTTTTTTCCTCGCAATGCCGTCCATTACTTCATCAGCTACTACGACTACTACCAGCCTGAAGCCTACATCCCACAAAAGGACCTGTATATCGAAAAAGACTCCTCAATCAATGAGGAGATCGAGCGATTGCGGCTGGCTGCAACCAGTGCCTTGATCACCCGTCGCGATTGCATCATCGTCGCAAGCGTTTCGTGCATCTTCGGATTGGGCTCACCCGAAATGTACAGCAAAATGGTCGTACCTGTTCGTGTCGGTGAGTTGATGATACGCGAGGAGTTCCTGCTCAAACTCGTCAATATCCAGTACTCGCGAAACGATACCAACTTTGAGCGCGGTAAATTTCGTATTCGAGGCGATACCATCGAGATCTGGCCTCCCTATGAAGACTTTGCATTGCGCATCGAATTTTGGGGGAACGAAGTCGAAAAGCTAACGATCATTCAACCTGGGACCGGTGAGGCGATCACAAGGGAAGAGACACTGATGATCTATCCTGCGAAGCATTTCGTTACCGATGATCAGCGGATCTACGACGCAATCGGTGTGATCAAAAAAGAACTTGCGGATCAGTTGGCCAAGTTTCAGAAGGAGGGAAAGATTCTCGAGGCCCAGCGTTTGGAGTCGCGGACCAAGTACGATCTAGAAATGCTCTCGATCGCTGGGCATTGTCCCGGAATTGAGAACTATTCAAGGCCCTTGTCGGGCAAGTCGGCGGGAGCCACGCCAGACACGTTGCACGATTTTTTTCCCAAGGATTTTCTCGTGGTTGTCGACGAGTCGCACGTGACGATTCCGCAGTTGAGGGCCATGTACTTTGGGGACCATAATCGGAAAACAACCCTGGTCGATCACGGCTTCAGGCTCCCTTGTGCTTTGGACAATAGACCCTTGAAGTTCGAGGAGTGGGAGCAAAAAGTTAATCAAGTCGTGTTCGTGTCAGCAACTCCTGGTGATTACGAGTTGGAGAAAACCGGTGGAGAGGTCGTTGAACAAGTCATCCGACCAACGGGGCTTTTGGATCCAGTGGTCGAAGTTGTGCCAGCCCAGGGGCAGATCAACCATCTGCTAGGACAGATCCGCGAGCGACTGGCGATGGGCGATCGCGTGCTGGTCACAGCCCTGACCAAGCGGCTGGCCGAGGATCTTTCGAATTACTTCTGCGATCAAGACATCAAGTGCCGTTGGCTGCACAGCGAACTCGACGCTTTCGAGCGCGTCGAGTTGCTGCGGGATTTGCGGGAAGGTCATTGCGATGTGATCGTCGGTGTGAACCTGCTGCGCGAAGGTCTCGATTTGCCCGAAGTGTCTTTGGTGGCGATTCTCGATGCGGACAAGGAAGGGTTCCTTCGTAGTGAGACATCGCTGATTCAAACGATTGGGCGTGCGGCTAGGAACGTCAACTCAAAGGTGATTCTGTATGCGGACCGGGTCACCCAGGCCATGCAGATCGCGATCGAGGAGACCAGTCGACGGCGTAAAAAGCAGGAAGAGTACAATTTGGCAAATAACATCACCCCGGCTACGGTTCGAAAACAGGTTACGGCCAGCATTCAGGAGCATGC
>JBJTAQ010000408.1:0-4129 GCA_046090945.1 Pirellula sp. | reverse complement strand
CGTGTACTCGTTTCGCCGCGAATTATGGGTTGGCCAGCGACTCTCAAGCATCGTATCTGCTAGGATCGATCACGAAACCCATCGCGATCTGCGCCTTGATGAGCTTGTTCGATGAAAAGCAATTTCAGCTCGATGACCCACTGGTTCGCTATCTGCCGCAGTTCTCATCTGGCGAATTCCGTTCGGTATCGATCAAGCATCTGTTAACCCATACTTCTGGATTACCCGACCAAGTCGCTCGGAATCAGCAGCTTCGTTCGAACCACGCTGGACTCAGCGAATTCGTCGACGCTTGCCGCGAGCTTTCCTTTCGCTTTTCACCTGGGGCTGGTTATGAGTACTCTAGCATGGGGATCCTGTTGGCCTGTGCCGTCGCTGAGAAAATCGCTTCTCAACCGATCGCCGACTTGGTCCAACAGCGCGTTTTAACGCCACTTGAAATGAAAGACTCGGCTCTTGGAGTTGGCTCACTGCCAGAGGCAAATCGCATGCCTGTCCAAACGGAGTATGGAGCACCTGAAGCCGGTGGCGGCTCGGCCGACGCTTCTCGTTGGGATTGGAACAGTCACTATTGGAGGGCGCTCGGTGCCCCTTGGGGAGGAGCCCATGCATCAGCAACGGACGTTGGGCGTTTTCTGGTGGCGATGAACAGCGATCAGGACGACTTCTTGAAAGCATCTACCAAACGGCTGATGCTGACCAACCATAACCCGTCCGGACTAGAGTCCAGGGGCTTGGGGTTCGACGTGGATATGCGGAGCAGCAGAGTGAGTTGCTCGCCGAACTCGTTCGGGCACTCGGGATCGACCGGCACATTGGCTTGGGTGGACCGTGACACCAAACGCATTTGCGTGGTGCTCACGACTTTACCGGCACGCGCCTTGGGTGAAGCCGAACACCCTCGTTACCTCGCCTCCGAATGCATCGCTAAGGCTTCGCTGACCAAGCCTTGATCAAAGCCCCATCGGATAGATTCCATATGCGTATGGAGCCATCCATCGAGCCTGTTGCCAGTTTACCAGTAGGGGCATGAACGGCGACCGAGGTTACCCAATCCTCATGACCAGGCTGTTTGATCGCGATTGCGTTGTTAGCGATCTCCAACCGGTACCAGTGCTTGTCGGCATTAGGAATCCAGACACTTGCCTGTTCTTTAACAAGTTTGTTGGGCTCACCACCCAGTGCAACCTCTGCAACTTTCTTGGCATTTTCAACCTCCCAGCGATGGATTTTATTGTCGGCACCCACACTGATCCATTGCTTACCATCCTGGATCGCAACGATGCCTCGGACCGCTGCAGCATGTCCGGGGTAGCTTCCAAGCAATTCACCAGTCTCCGCATCGGCAACCTTTGCAGATTTGTCCCGGCTCGAAGAACCAAGTCGTTTTCCGTCTTCACTGTAGGACAACTGAGTCACCCAATCGGCATGGCTCGCGATCAACCGGCGCTGTTCGTTCTTCTCAAGGCCGACAATTCGAATCGTATTATCCGCCATAGCCACCGCAATTTCCTGATTCCCCGGTCGGATGGCAATATCCAGGACGACATCAGGACCACGCGCGACAGTTTGCTCGACGGCATTGTTAGCTCGATTCAGCAATCGAACTTCCCCGATCGAACCTGGAGTCCCTCCGCCTACGAAGGACTTATTAGGATCTACAGCGTTGACGATCGAGTAAATCCTCTGGGGTTGATTTCCAAACCGTGCGACGAGGGTTCCGTCTGCCGGGTTCCAAGCCAGTACCTCATGGTAACCTGACGATAGCAACTGCGAACCATCGTTTGAGAATGAGAGGGCTGTGATAGGAATCGCAAGTGGATAATGCTCCGGCGAGGCGGGATAATTCTTCGGAGGGATAACCGCCCAGAGTGGCTCTTGTGGTGGTAGTCCCTCAAGCCTAGCACCTTGATCGATCCACTTGCCGATCAACTCGACCGCTTCGGCTGAAAGTGGCTCACTATCCAGAGGCATGCGCAACTCTGGGTCCGGATGTTTCATGCGGACAATCCATTCGCTCTGATCCCTTTTTCCAGCAACGACTGGGTTGGAAGCACCATCTCCGGCTTTGACCAACTGCTCGACTGTATCGAGTCGATATCCACCTTCGGCTCGTTTTGCGCAGTGGCAAGCCACGCAGTTGTCTTGGAGGATCGGTGCAATTTGATCTCGAAAGCTGACGGCATCTTGGGCCGCCCCACACACCGGCAACGCGGCCAGTCCAGCAAAAACAATGGGAAGGCTCAAACAACGGATCGTCATGGCGGCCTTTAGTGTTGGAAGAGGAATTCGTCGGTGTTGATCAAAACCCAGCACAGGTCTTCCAGACCGAGCACCGGATCCGCCTTGCTCTGACAATGATTGAGCGACTCTTGCAACTCCTCTGGAGTCGGCGGGCGGGACAATCCGGCGAAATAGAGATTTCTAATGATCTCTTCGAGTGGCTTGCCCTCTGCCATCAACGTTCGAAATCGATTCTTTGGATTCTTGAGTTTTTCATGGACGGTTGATCCATTAAACAGTTCGATGGCCATACTCAAGTTGGAATCCTCGGAGCGTTCGCAAGCGCAGACTGTGGATCGTTCGGGTTGCCCGAAGACCTTCAAAAAGTCGACCTTGGCAATATCCGGTGCGGGTATCTGCGTCGCCTTGGTACCTGCCGGCAAACCGCCAAAGATTTGTTCGGTTTGTGTCAACTGATTGATCGCATCGAGGAGTTGTTCCGCGCTCAGCAAACGGGGTTGCTGGTGTGAAAAATACAATTGATCCTTCTCGTTGAAGACCGTTGTTTCGTAACTCGACTGATAAGTGCGGCTCAGGAGTATCGTACGGATCAGTTCACGACGGTTAAAACCGCTATCGACAAAGTGTTTGGTCAATGCATCCAGTAGCGGGCGGTTGCTCGGTGGATTGCTGTCTCTAAAATCATCGATGGGATCGACGATACCTCTTGAAAAAAACTGTGACCAAATCCGGTTTGCTTCGACTCTCGCCAAAAAAGGATTTTCGGGTCTTACCAGCCAATCGACGAACGCTTGTCGGCGGTCTTGAGCCTCTGCCGAGGGTAATTCGTTAGCTCCGGGTACCCAAGGTTTCATGGTTTGCCCGGTGCGTGGTTGAGTGACTTCACCAGTCGTGCTCGTAAACACCAACCACTCGTTTGGTCGTTGGGTCTTCTTGCGCTGGACACGGTTGAAGAACGCGCCGAGTCCGTAGTAGTTGTCTTGTGTCCATCGCTCGAACGGATGATTATGGCACTTGGCACACTGCAATCTTGCCCCTAGAAAGACTTGGGAGATCGTTTCGACTGATTCGTTCATGTCTCCTGCAGTGCGGAAGAAATTTGCAGGAGGATCGGCAAAAGTGCTACCACTTGCAGATAGCAATTCGCGTGCGAATTGGTCATAAGGTTGATTATTGCGAATCGAAGATTCCACCCAACGATAGTATTTGAAGACAGCTTCGTTACCCACTGCCTTGCCCGTCATCCGGAGCAGGTCCCCCCACTTCAAAGCCCAGTATTTCGCATGCTCGGGACGTGCCAGCAATTGGTCGATCAATTTGCTTCGTTTATCGCTCGCGGTATCAGCAAGGAATCCGGCTGCTTCTTCGATAGTCGGCAAAATGCCCAAAAGATCCAGATACAGGCGCCGTACAAAAACCTCATCGCTGCACAAGGGAGCTGGATTAATCTGCAGCTGCTGTAGCTTGGCATCCACATGTGTATCCACAAAATTCAATGCAAGCTGTGGCGTCCACTGAAACTCAGGAGCCTCTTGGCTAAAGAGGAATGGGACCGACTCGATGTGTTCTAGGAAGCGAACCAAGATCACCGACTCTCCCTTTTGCACTGGCGTCACCTTGCCACGAACATCCACCGTTGCGACGGAGGTATTGGAGCTTTCGTAAACACAAAGGTCGGTGACATCCCTGCGTGATCCATCTGGGAATACAGCCAAGACGACGAGCTGCTGCTGACCGTGATCCTTGGCAAGTATCCGCTGGGAGTTGGGATAAACTTCCAGTTTTACACAACGTGCTTGAGTGGCTGGATCCAGCGGAGCCCCTTGTCGTATCCAATCGACGAGCACGCGATAAGCTGGATCGGATTTACGAATCTGCTGACCAC
>JBJTAQ010000407.1:0-1708 GCA_046090945.1 Pirellula sp. | reverse complement strand
GATGCAGTCATGCTCGATGGCAAATCGCTGGCCTCGATTGGCGGCCTGGACGTCATCCTCGAATCGCCGCAAAAAGACCAGAATCCGTCGGACATGCATTTGAAGATCTCGGTCGATTCGGGTTCCGAGCAGGACTTCAAGCAAGTCATCCGTCGATTCGCCGAGAGCGCTTTTTCAACGAAGCTGTCCGATCAAGAGCTTGAACCCTACTTCCGCGTTGGCTTGGATACTTTGCGTGAACGACCTGATTTCATCAATGCTTGTCGAGCGTCATTCAAGGCGATTGTTTGCTCGCATCGATTTCTGTTGGCACCTGGAGTGCACCGGAATCGTTCGTATGAGATCGCTGCGGATCTTGCAAGATGTCTTTGGCTATCGGTTCCGGATGAAGGATTGCTAGAGATTGCTAAAGAGGACCGTCTGGATGCCGATACCATTCGAACTCAGATCGAACGGATGTTTGAGGATCCTCGGTCTCAACGGATGATCCATTCATTTTGCGATCAGTGGTTGAACCTTCGCGGTTTCAACAAAGTCTCTCCGTCACTGAAGTTGTATCCGGAATACAACGACTTGCTGAATTATTACCTGCCGATTGAAACCGAGGAATTCATTCGCCATTGTTTAGCGGACAACCTGCCGGTTGCGAGATTGATCGATTCGGACTTCGCGATCCTGAATCAACAACTTGCCGAGCACTATGGTATTCAAGGAGTCGCTGGCCAGGATTTGCGCCGTGTCGCTTTACCCCAAGGTAACCCGCGAGGCGGGCTGCTGACGATGGGCAGTATTCTCAAAGTCACCTCCGACGGATTTCAGACATCTCCGATCCTTCGAGGCGCCTGGGTATCGAAGAACATCGCCGGCAACACGCTCTCGCCTCCGCCACCGAATATCAAAGCGATCGAACCCGATGCAACGAGGGGCACAACGCTCAAGGAGCAGATCCAAGAGCACAAGCAAAGCGAGGCTTGCCATGCCTGTCACAAAAGCATCGATCCATATGGCTTCGCATTAGAAAATTTTGATGCTATCGGTCGATTCCGCACGAAGTACCGAACCGAGTTGCCTCACCAAGGAACCTTCTCGTATCGAATTGAAGGATACTCTCAGGACACCTCCGACGTCGATGCAAGCGGAGAGATTGGTGGAGTGCCATTTGATGATGTCGTTGGCTTGAAGACGCTACTTTTATCAAAGCATAAGAATATCGCTTACAATCTCGCGAGAAAATTCTTCGAGTACGCAAATGGCTACGAGCCAAACTTGCAGCAACGCATGTCTCTTTATAGGATGATTCCAGAGCGATCCGAAGATTGCAAATTGAGGGATTTGCTCACCAATGTCTTGATTTATTCTATCTTCGAGAAGTCCCCGTGACTCGCAAAACAGCATCAATTCAACTTGGACAAAGCGATCCGCATAGGGAGCTGGAACGACCGGATCCGATTCGCCGAAGGCTTTTGAAGTTCGGTGCTGCATTACCGCTTGCCATCGAATCGCTCGGGTTACGGGGATCCTCGTTGGTGGCTTGTGAGCCCCCCAAGCCAGCTCCGCGCCGAATCCTGTTTATCTGCAATTCGCTCGGATTCTACGCTCCACATTTTTTCCCAAAGAACCCCTCAGATTTATCGACCTCGGAATATTTGCACGGCATTCGATTACTGAACAAGTTAACCGTTTTTGGGAATCTGTATCATCCGGGCAT
>JBJTAQ010000406.1:0-5147 GCA_046090945.1 Pirellula sp. | reverse complement strand
GCCGAAGTCCCCAAAGCGATGGCTTCGGCGTTCCGAAGCGGACATTTCCAAAATCAAGAGTAGTCACTGGACCCAACTGAGCCCTGATTCACTCACTTGTAATTCACTCAATCGATCTGATCCCCAATGGTTTTGCGGAGTTTCTTATGCGATTTTTCTGTCCGTTAACCTTGGCGATCACACTGCTTTGCTCCTCTGCTATGACCTACGCACAGTCCGTCATCCGAGTCGGCGTCATCGGTTTGGATACTTCCCACGCAGGGGCTTTCTCGAAAATTATGCGAGAGGCGCCTGCAAACAGCCCGATGGCTCGACTGAAAATCGTCGCCGCATTCCCAGGTGGAAGTCCCGATATCCCATCGAGCATCGATCGGCTGCCTAATTACACCAAGGAGTTTCAATCCCAGGGGGTCGAGATTGTCGATTCGATCGAAGCACTGCTAGAAAAAGTTGATGCGGTGATGCTCAATAGCCTTGATGGCCGCAAACACCTCGAGCAAGCCTATCCGGTATTCAAGTCTGGCAAGCCAGTTTTCATCGACAAACCTTTGGCGGCCGATCTTGCCGATGCCATTGCGATCGCCAAGCTCGCGGAGCACTATAAAACACCTTGGTTTACATCATCCTCATTGAGGTTCACGCCGACCATCTATCGGTATCGAGAGAAAGCCGATCGCAAGATTCTCGGTGCCCATGCATGGAGCCCTTGTTCACTCGAACCCCATCACACCGATCTTACTTGGTATGGGATTCATGGAGTCGAGGCGCTCTTTACGGCGATGGGAGTCGGATGTGAAGAAGTCACACGGACCAAGACCGAGGGGGCAGATTTGGTGGTTGGACGATGGAAGGATGGCAGGATCGGCGTTTTTCGGGGGATACGTGCCGGCACCCAAGGTTATGGATTGACCGTCTTTGGAGCCGACTTTTTAGAAAACGATGCCAAGTACGAAGGCTACGAGCCGCTGGTTGTCGAAATTGCAAAATTCTTTGCGGGCGGCGAGCCACCGGTATCTGCCCAAGAGTCCCTCGAGATCATGGCGTTCATCCAAGCGGCACAGGAGTCTAGCGATCAAAAAGGAGTTCCCGTCTCGGTCCAAAGTGTGATCGAGAAAGCGACCGAGCAAGCGGCCAAAAAGATCCAACCTTGGGTCCGCTAGCGAGAAGGTAACCCGAAGCACGTTTCATTTGCAGAACGTATAATGGGTAGATCAAGCGGGCGTGGATGACGTTCGGAAAAATCACTCGTAGAAGACGTGAACAAGCAAACATGAAACGACTCAAAGCTGGCGGGGGCTGGCAGGCCGTTCGATATACGTTCCGCAAGGGGTTCGAATCCGGCGGGATTTGGAAAATGTACAAGGCGTTGCGTTCGCGGAACGCTTGTAAAACCTGTGCACTTGGGATGGGTGGACAGCACGGAGGGATGGTCAACGAGCACGGCTCGTTTCCCGAGGTTTGCAAAAAGTCCTTGCAGGCTATGGCGGCCGATATGCAACCGGCCATCACAGCGGATTTCTGGACCAAGTTCACGATCCCTCAGATGAGTCGCTGGACCCCGCGGCAACTTGAAACCAGCGGTCGACTGATACAACCGGTTCTCTACGAACAAGGGAAAGCCAACTACCGCCCGATCACTTGGACCGAGGCATTTGGGCGAATCAGTGCCAAGCTCAAGGGGCTCAAGCCCGAGGAGACCTTTTGGTACTTTAGCGGCAGGTCGAGCAATGAAGCTGGGTTTTTGCTGCAGTTGTTCGCTCGCGTTTACGGAACCAACAACGTCAACAACTGCAGTTACTACTGCCATCAAGCCAGTGGAGTTGGTTTGCAAACGACGCTTGGGACCGGCACGGCAACGGTGGTGCTCGAGGATCTCGACAAGTGCGACACGGTATTCATTATCGGTGGAAATCCGCCGAGCAATCATCCTCGATTGATGACCAGTTTGATGCATCTGCGCAGGCGTGGGGGCAAGATCGTGGTGATCAATCCGGTCAAGGAGTTGGGGCTGATCAAATTCAAGGTGCCGAGCGATCCGATCAGCATGATCTTTGGCACCAAGATAGCGACGCATTATGTGCAGCCTCACATCGGCGGCGATTTAGCGCTGCTGACGGGGATTGCCAAAGCGACCGTCGAGGCAGGCAAACATGACTTGGAGTATCTTCAGCAGCACACCAACGGGTCGGCCGAATACTTGGCCGATCTAGCCAATCGACCTTGGAGTGAGATTGTTTCCAAGAGTGGAGTTGATGAGGCGACGATCCGCGAGTTGGCCGATGTGTACTGTCAGAGCCAAGGTTCGATTTTTTCGTGGACGATGGGGATTACCCATCATACGCATGGCGTTCAGAACGTGCAGTCGATCGTCAATTTGGCGTTGCTCCGCGGGATGATCGGTCGCCAAGGGGCAGGAGTCATGCCTATCCGAGGGCATTCGAACGTCCAAGGGATCGGATCGGTTGGGGTGACGCCCAAGCTCAAGGATGAGATCTTTGAGAATTTAAAGAGTGGGTTTGGGATCCAGTTGCCGACGACCCCTGGGAGAGACACGCTCGATTGCATGGAGGCCGCACATCGTGGGGAGCTCAAGTTTGGTTTGTGTTTAGGAGGGAATTTGTACGGCTCGAATCCCGACGCACAGTTTGCCGACGAGGCTCTGAGGAATTTGGAGATGTTGGTCATGCTCAATACCACGCTCAACACAGGGCATGCGAATGGTTTGGCCAAGGAGACCATTGTTTTGCCGGTGTTAGCAAGGGATGAGGAGCCCGAGCCGACGACCCAGGAGTCGATGTTCAATTATGTGCGATTGAGCGATGGAGGCCCCAAGCGTCTGCCTGGGCCGCGAAGCGAGGTGCATGTGATCGCTCAGATTGCCAAGTTGACGTTAGGGCGCAGCGAGGCGATCGATTGGGAGCAGATGGAGCAGACCAATACCATACGGCATTGGATTTCCAAGGTGGTGCCGGGATATGAGGCGATCGAGTCGATTGCGCAGACCAAGCAGGAGTTTCAGGTAGGGGGGCGGACGTTCCACAGGGCAAGGTTCAACACCAAGGATGGCCGCGCACAGTTGGTAGTGCACGAGTTACCAGAGATCACGCCGTTGGCGGCCAACCAACTGAGGCTCATGACGGTCCGGAGCGAAGGGCAGTTCAACACGGTGGTGTATGAGGATTACGATTTGTACCGCAATCAGGAGCGTCGGGACGTGATCTTGATGCATCCTGAGGATTTACGCAGGATGGGGCTTGAGCACGATCAGTTGGTGAGCGTGTCGAGTTCGACAGGATCGATGCATCAGATACTAGCACGGGGCTATGAGGAGATTCGCTCGGGAAGTGCGCTGATGTACTATCCGGAGTCGAACGTGCTGGTACCACGAGTCGTGGACCCCAAGAGTCGCACACCGATGTTCAAGAACATTATTGTCACCATCACCCCGGAATAAACCGTGGCACGATTGTCTCCGTCGTTTCTGAACACCAACGTAAAACGATTGTCCCAATCGTTTCCGAACACTAACGTAAAACGATTGTCCCAATCGTTGAGCAGAACCATAGTAAAACGATTGTCCCAATCGTTGAGCAGAATCATAGTAAAACGATTGTCCCAATCGTTGAGCAGAATCATAGTAAAACGATTGTCCCAATCGTTCAGCAAAACTAGCGCAGCACCATAGACTTTAATCTTTTGAGAACTCGAAGGACCAGAAAGCATTTTCTGAAATGACGATAGCACCGGCTTGGAAGCAGCAGAATCGACCACCGAGGATCTTGATTGTCGACGACGACATCGAGATCGCCGCACCGGTAAAGTTTGCGATGGAGAAATTGGGGTATGAGGTAGTCCACATGCCCGATGGTCAGGCGGGGATTGCCAAGTTGGAGAGTTACCAGCCGGACTTGATGGTTTTGGACATGATGATGCCGCGTCAGAGTGGTTTTTTGGTTTTGGAGCATTTGCGTAAGACGCAGCGGAATCAGATACGGGTGATCATGGTCACGGGCAACGAGGGGGAGCGGCATCAGGCTTATGCTCGGATGTTGGGGGTCGACGAGTACCTCCACAAACCGTTTTCGATGGAAGAGTTGGTCGGTCATGTCCAGCGGTTGCTCGAGTTACCCTTTCCCCAGAGCCCGTCGGGAGCGACCTAGCCAATCCCTCCTCGACCTACTAAAATCGGAATATCGGAATGCTTGTTGGATAATGCTGACCACTGACAAGCGGGGTGTAGCTCAGCCTGGCTAGAGCGCTACGTTCGGGACGTAGAGGCCGCTGGTTCGAATCCAGTCACCCCGACTTCCTAAAAGCCCTTGTTTTCCTTGAGAATCCAAGGGTTTTTTCGTTTCATCGTCGCTTGCCGTCGCCGACTCAAAAGGGTCAATTTTTGCCCCGTTTTGCCCATTTTGGACGCGTTTAGGTGCATCCATTGGTGCATCCGAAGGTGCAACCAAAAAAGCGTCGTCGGTTCCGGTTCCTCGCAAGCTTTCCGTCGCGGTGATCGACCCAAGCGACAAGTCCGGCAACGCATCAACGGCCCCGGCAACGTACAGCATCGGTGTAGGTCTTCATCGTCAAGCGCATAGAAACGGACAAAATCGCGCTGCTTCACTTGATCTGCGTGGCACAAGAATTGTTTTGACTCAACTGAATCGATCGTAACACGGGACTCCGATCCCGTGCGTGTTGGTTGCAGTTTTTTTACGGACGGGGTCGGAGCCCCATCCTACGCGACAAACGGAGCTGTGGTCACGGAGACTTTACCCTCCCCCGGTACGTTCCGCGATCGGTTTAACGGTCGGCGCGAATCGGGTATTGGATATGGTCCATGCGAATCTGGGTAAGTTATTCCGGATCCAATGGCTAATCAGCGGTTAACGGTTTTGTTGAGCATTTCGATAAGATTTTCCGATTGAAGGGATAATACTCAAGGCGCCAGAAACAAGTACTTTCGATGTGGGCTTGGTCCCACCCTAGGAGTTCCGATGCGATCGCACTTCATTGGTAGTCAAACAAGTCGATGCGAACCAATTTTGCTTGGGAAACTTGTGGTACTACTCCTGCTGTCTTTAGTACCAGCACGTGGGCTTGCACAGTCGATCGAGTCGGACCCGGCACCGCCACGGGGTCAGTTTGTTGCG
>JBJTAQ010000405.1:0-21874 GCA_046090945.1 Pirellula sp. | reverse complement strand
GGTGATGAGTAAGGTGATCAGCGAACCTGATCGACTGGAATTGTCCAGATACTCCGGTGGTACGATGTTCGAACTTGGGTGCCATCTGATCGATCTGGTGGTCGATCTTCTAGGTCCACCTGGAAAAGTCACCGGATTTTCATTGCACAGCGGCTCTCAGCGTGACTCGCTACGAGATAACATGCTGGCCGTCTTGGAGTACCACAAGGCGACCGCATCGATCAAGTCGTCGGCGATCGAGGTCGAAGGGTTCGCAAGAAGGCATCTATGCGTTTGTGGTACCGAGGGGACTGTGCATATCCAGCCGCTCGATAGCCCCAAGGTTCAGTTGGCTTTTTCCAAGCCTCGCGACAAGTACACGCGCGAGTATCAGGAGGTCACTTTTCCTACCCCCTTTGAACGCTACGTTGCCGACGCTGCCGATATGGCTGCAATCCTGCGAGGTGAAAAGTCGAATCGATTCTCGTACGCGCACGATCTGACCGTTCAGAAAACCATCTTGGAGGCATGCAAGTAATCGATTGGGCAAGTGATTTCCGCGCGGCTTCTGAAAAAGGGCAGGGCAGGGGGGCGTGAAATCTCCTGCAGCCCAAAAAGATCCCCCCCTTATTTACCGACGAACGCTGAACCTTGGCGATTTTCTCATGCCGCCTGTAACGAGCATCAACGTTGCGAACACAGCTAGGCTCGTCGGCTCAGGAACTGCAGGTGAAGAGAAACTCGTCACGGTCGTATTGAACCCTCCTGCGTTGTTGACCCACTGAGTACCATCGGCAGTGCCCAGGAACAGACGGGTCGCACCGGTTGGGATGTAGAATTTCTGGACCGTGGAACTGCTCGTCACTCCATCGCCGATGAAGAAGACTTGTTTGAGCATCGGCGAGAGGGTCAAGAAATCTCGACCGATCAACTCGAAATTCAAATCCGCTGGAGCAGCAGAGGTCGTTGGAAGCTGACTGTCAAGAAAGACTCCAATGAGGGCGGATGTTGTAAGTCGCGCCCCTGAGATTCCGTTCTCAGATCCTCTCGAAAAAAGTGGTCCACCGTCCGGGCCGTAAAAAGTTCCACCATTATACGAGGCAGTCCCGGTAGCGCTAAACGTTAGGTAGGAACTCGTGCTGAGTCCAAGACCGGTGACTTCGAGGGGAGATTGCCCAGGTGCAGAATCGCCACCTGGTGCGGTGGTCCCATTAGGCATGCCGGCAAGATAAGGGTTGGCTTTGCCGGGTGCGAACACGCTGACAGTTGCCGCACGAGACGAAACTTGCGTCAGGACTATACTTAAAGAGACAATGGCCAAAGAACGAATGATTTGCTGTAGCTTCACGATCTGGAGTCCTCCGAGGGGCACGTGGCAGTTTGATAACCGTTGGGCGTTCACATCGCCCGAGTGTATCGCTCAACGGTGGAGGGCCCAAGGATCTCAGCGACCGATTGCTCCTCGAGGGCGCAATATGGTCGATAGGGGATTGACAGGCCAAGCTAGGGAGGCATTAGGCGTTAGGCATTAGGCGAACAGCCAAGCAGTTCTGCGGGCCGGTGGTACGTTGCGCGGTCGACTTGGCCTCGTAGAGACACGTGGCAACCGCGTTGTCGCTAGGCGTGTGGGATATACCAATCGAGACAAGTTCGGTTGGAGAGATTTATGGCAATTCGAAACCTTTGCGGCGCTCGCGAGTGAGCAATTGGTCGGCTTGAGGATCACCGACGAAGAGTTCCTCGACTGGATCCCATCGAAGCGGTCGTTGCAGTTCGCGAACGATATTGGCCAGATGGCATACCGAAACCGAACGATGTCCTATCTCGACATCCGCGACAGGCAACTGACGCGACTTGATGCAATCGAGCCAATTTTGAAGATGCCAGCGGGCCTGCCAAAGGGCCAGATCATCGCTCCACTTGCGTTCCTCTTCGGTCACATCGAGTTCTTTTCGGAGTTGCTCTGCGATTTCCGGTGGGTTCGACGTGAACTTGTTGCGATTGATTTCCAATTTTCCCTTTTCGCAAATGAAGACTGCGCCCCCCATGGGCCCTTTGCCTTGCTCGATCACGAAATTGACGACCACTCCGTTGGCGTATTTCATACGGACTTGCCCGCTGAGTCCGCTGCTCAAAGGTTCCAGTTCCACCGGACCGGTCTGGTCGGCACCTAGAGCCCATTGAATTTGGTCAACGCCGTGAGCCCCCCAGTTCGTCATCTGGCCGCCGGCGAAATCCCGCCATCGCATCCAACCTACCCACTGGGAGTTGAACGGTCGCTCGGATGCTTGATTGAGCCACATATTCCAGTCTAGCCCATTTGGAATTGGCTCGGCCGGGAATCCTTGGGCTGGACTCGGTTCGGGGCCGCCGTAAGCCACCGCGCGGACTTCTAGGATTTTCCCCAGTCCACCGTTGCGAATCAGTTGGCAAGCGACACGATTCATCTCCATCGAGCGCTGCTGAGTTCCAACCTGGACGATCCTTTTGGTTTTCCGAGCGACATCGACCAGCGCTCGACCTTCCTTGATATACAGCGAAAGCGGTTTCTCTGCGTAGACATCTTTTCCTGCCATACAAGCTTCGATGCAAGGTCTAATGCGTTGGAACTCGCCGGTAGCGACGATCACCGCATCGATGTCGTCGCGATCGAGGATTTTTCGATAATCGGAGTAGATCTGCCAGTCGGCTTTGAGCTTATCGCGAAACGCCGCGGCTCGCGGTTCGTTGCAATCGGCGACCGCGACGATTTGGGCTGTTTCGGGGATTTGCTCGATCAGCAGCGAACCGCGTCCGCCCACGCCGATCGCACCGACTCGGATACGTTGGCTGGCAAAAACGGGGTGGTTTGTCGATGCCAGCACAAGTCCCGTTGCAGCGCTAGTATTCAACAGGAATCGACGTCGGTTCTGAGCTTTAGGCTTGAAGGTTTTCATAAGGAGAGCTCGATCTTTATATATGCCGATGATGCAGGTGGCCTTGGAGCAGGATACTAAATAGGGCAGGGGGTCCGATCCGACCGATCCGACCGATCATCAATCCGACCGATCCGACCGATCCGTCCGATCATCAATCAGTCCGATCCGACCGATCCGTCCGATCATCAATCCGTCCGATCCGTCCGATCCGTCCGATCATCAATCCGTCCGATCCGACCGATCCGTCCGATCATCAATCCGACCGATCCGACCGATCCGTCCGATCATCAATCCGACCGATCCGACCGATCAGTCTGATCATCAATCGGTCCGATCCGACCGATCCGTCCGATCATCAATCCGACCGATCATTCGCAATAACGTCCGATAATGTTTCTTATGTTCGGTTTAGGGCTGGTTTTTCTCTGGTTTTTTAGCGGTTTTGCGTCTTGGGGCCAGTTTGGCTTGGTTGCGACCTGCCGCTCAAGACCCGCTGGTTTTGTGCAACCGTACAGTTTACCCGAACCGAAGAACCGTTGCTGTGATCAAATCCGCAATCGTCCGATTTTCCGATATCATCAGCAAAGTGCTCAACTCAAAATCGATCCAACCATTGAATCTCGGAGTCGCCGCCACCGGTGCGGCCTTGGGGTCTATTTTCCTTGGCGCAGTCCTGCGCCAAATCGCAAAAGCAACGGAACTCGAATCGATCGCCGAAACCTCCAATGCGATCCTGTTTGCGCCCTGCACCCTGGCGGCCATCTGGATCGCTTGGAACCTAGCCCCAAACTTCAAAATCCGACTGCTAGGACCGATCCTGATCGCAGCGATCCTTTCGGTGTGCTGCGTCGCTCGCTTTTTGATCGCATCCTACCCATCACTGATCTACAGGCAAAGCATCGATGGCTATTGCTCGCAGCAAGCCTTTTGGCTGACCATGCAAGGGTTCCACTGGGGCGTTTTTTTGCTCGTTGCGATAACAACGGCGAAGATCGTGCAATGGACCAGTGGGATCGGAATCCGCAACACCGGCGCTGTGAACCGACTTCCCAATTCGCTCTCGATCTCTAGGTTGGTTCTGCTGGTAACCCTGTCTGCCGCCATTGCATTCTCCTACCAACGCTGGTTTCTGTGCTTCTCCCAAGGGATCGTTCGCGGTGCGAACGGGCCAGCTTGGTACGAGTTCTTTCCTTTGGGCGCAAGACCTTGGGCTGCGGGGCTTGTTGGCGGACTGCTGCTGCCAATCCACTGGCTCGTGATTACTGCGATACTCGAGGTTACTCGGCCTACAACCGCATTTGTTTCCAGTAGGCTCATGCGCCTGCTGATCAGAGCGATCTTCCTTGCACTTTGGTGCGTCCTTGCCTCTGCGCTCCATCTGGCGAGCTCAAAACTCTACTTCTCGAATCTAATCTTGGTCAATGCGAGCGCTTCGAGCAAATACCTCGAGTACTCGATCGGTATCCCATACTTCATGCCGAGTTTTTACTCGGTAGAGAATCCGTCAATTACGTTTGGGTTTTGGCGGCTGACTACAAGCTACTATCTCTTCAAATCAGCACTCCAGATTTGCTTAGTGCTGACTTGTACTTGGTGGCTTGGAAAACTCGGCTATCGCATAGGATTTAACCGTAAAAGCCAGGCATCGGAGCCGATCAAGTCCGCTGAGTGATTGGAGTAATTAGCTAGAGAACGCATGCCCGAACTGCTGCAGCGACCCGTCCTCAAGCTGCTCCAGATAGGAACCCATCTTGCGAAACTTCCCGTAACGAGCATCGATGAGCTGCTCGACTGGTAGCTTGCTCAAAGCGTCGAGTGTTTTGGACAAATAAGCCTTGATGCGTGATGCCATTTGATGGTGATCTCGATGGGCACCACCCAACGGCTCCTCGATCACGTCGTCGACCACACCGAGTTTCGGCAGATGGGCTGAGGTAAACCTAAGCACGTCGGCGGCCTTGGGCGCATGTTGGTGGCTCTTCCACAAAATCCCCGCGCAACCTTCAGGGCTGATCACCGAATAGTAGGAATACTGCAACATCGCTACACGATCGCCCAACCCGATACCTAGTGCGCCACCCGAGCCACCTTCGCCAATGACGATGCAAACAATCGGTGTCTTAAGTTGACTCATCAGGAACATGCTCTCGGCGATGACTTGCGCCTGCCCACGTTCCTCGGCACCAATGCCTGGATAAGCTCCTGGGGTGTCGATGAATGCCACAATCGGCAATTTGTACTTTTCTGCCATCTTCATCTTGGCCATCGCTTTGCGGTATCCCTCTGGATGAGCGCAGCCAAAGTGGCAAGCGGCTCGCTCTTTGAACGTTCGGCCTTTTTGGTGCCCGACGACCATGACTTTGCGGCGGCCAAGCTTGGCAAAGCCTGTGAGCATTGCGCGGTCATCCCCGAAGAACTTATCACCATGCAGCTCGATGAATTCATCGAAGGCCAGATTGAGATAGTCTTTGGTATAAGGCCGATCTTTGTGACGGGAGACTTGGACAACATCCCAAGGGGAAAGCTTTGAATAGATTTCACGCGTCGTCTCGGTCCAACGTCGGCGAAGCTGCCGAACCTCGTCTTGCTCGGCTTCACTTGGCTGAGTTTTTGCCTCAAGCTCACGCAGTCGAGTTTCGATGTCGAGTATCGGTTGCTCGAATTCAAATCCTTTGGGTGCTGTACTCATGATTCCTTTTTGATGTTTGTTGCCCTGGGGCTGAACGCTTTGTGTCAGCTTGCCGGCTCGATCCGTCCGCCACCTTGGTAGTCGTCGAAAGGGGTTGTGGTGGGAATACGCGGTGGTTTCTTGAAAATGGGAGTCGTCCGAACCATTTTCAGAACATCCCACATGTCTTGAGGTCGGTCCTCAGGTTTTTTCGCCAGCATTTTTCGAACAATGTTATTGAAGTCTGGTGAGACGTTGTCGTTGTTGACCAGCAGCGATGGAATCGAAGCCGAGACATGCTTATTGAGCAGTTCGTTCGGGGTATTGGCTGTATAGGGGGCTTTGCCTCCGATGAGTTCGTAAATCATGCAACCCATGGAGTAGATGTCGCTTCGAGGATCCAGAGTCCCACCTTTGATCTGCTCAGGAGACATATAAGAACGCGTACCCTCGACCTTGTTCTTACCACCGAAGAGTTTGCCCAAGCCGGTACGAATCTTTTTGGCAATCGTAAAGTCGATGAGCTTGACCTCCCAATTTCGACTCAGCAAAAGGTTGTCTGGCTTGATATCGCAATGCACATAGCCTTTGGAGTGCAGATAATACAGCGACTCGCAGGCTTGATCGACGATGGGTGCAAGCTGATAAGCGATCGCTTCGGGGCCACGCCGGATGGCCATCTTGAGATTCAGTTCGCTAAAGAGTTCCATGACAATGAATGGAGTCTCGGCGTTGGTGCGGTATTCGATGAGTTTGATGATGTTCTTGTGGTTGAGTTCTTTAGCGACATCGAATTCGTGTTTCAAAAAAGCGATTTCCTCTTTGTTTCCTCGCTGCTCGGGACGCAAAACCTTTAAGGCGTATCGTTTGTTGTCCTGCTCGAGGATCGCTTCCCAGACTTGGCAAGTACTACCTAGTCGAATCAGGCGGGCTAGCCGATAGGGCCCGAGAAAATCGCGTACTTTGACCATATTCCACTCGTTGAGAAAGCTGGCGTGAAAACGTGCTGGCGAATCGCCCCCCTGCCCTACCCTTGGGTTTCTCCATTCGGCAGCAAAACCGGGGTGAGGATCTCCCAACCGCTAGTATACGAAAAATCCTTATTATCCGAAAGGATTGACCTTTTGGGGCTCTTGCCTACATTCTTGGCAAGTTTGCTGGAGGCGAGGCGACTCTGCTTTTCCAGGTTTTTCAAGACGATCCTCAATCAGGAGTTTGCTTATGGCTCGGTCCGGAGTGATTACATTCAAAGGTGCCCCGATGACGCTTGTGGGCGACGAACTCAAAGTCGGCAGCAGTTTGCCCGAGTTTACACTTCACTACTTCGAAGGTGGTCTCAAGACGATCACCAAGAATGATGTGCTCGGCAAACCGACCATTTTCTCGATGGTCCCATCGCTCGACACCGGAGTTTGCGCGATCCAGACCCGCAAGTTCAACAGCGAATTGGGCGCGATGGAAGGCAAGATCAACGCAGTGACCGTCAGTCGCGACTTGCCCTTTGCGATGAACCGTTTCTGCGGCGCCGAGTCGATCAAGAGCATGCGCGTCGGTAGCGATTATCAATCCGGCGACTTTGGAACCAAGTTCGGCATGACTATCGATGAACTGAAATTGCTCACACGAGCCGTCGTCGTCGCTGATGCCACGGGCAAGGTGGTCTACGCTGAGATCGTACCTGAGGTGACCAGCGAACCGAATTACGATGCGGCTTTGGCGGCCCTCAAAGGATTGCTCTAAAGCGAATTTCTTACCGCAAAAGTTATTGAAATACCCAAGGGCAGGAGGTACCCCCCCTGCCCTTTTTGTTGATAGATCCATTGATTGGAGAACCTGCCATGTTGAGGTCTTACGGATTGGTAGTACCCACCATCATCGCCATAGTGCTTCTGTGCAAAGAGTTCTCGATGGCTCAAGATGCTTGGCAGGACCCTCCGATCGGCGCTGTTGGTCTTCTCGAAAGCAGCCCGATCGCCGAAGGACTCCAGGTGAATCGAAAAGTTCTCGATGCGATCGGGGTCGATCGGGCGCTTCTTGCATTTCGCGTCCAAGCTGGATTGCCGACTCGAAATGCCAAGCCGCTTGGGGGATGGGCCGGACCTGAGCCCTATGGTCCATTTCCAGGGTTTTTCGAATCTCATTTTCTATCCGCGATCTCGATGCAATCGGTGCACGACAGCGAACTAGAACCATGGGTCCATCAAATGGTTGCTGGCTTAGCCGAATGCCAACGAGCCATGGGTGGTAAGTATCTGTTTGCGTCGCCGGAGGACGAATTCAAACCGGATCGGCTCGATGGCGTTGTTTGGTATCGCATGCACAAACTGCTCGAAGGGCTAATCGCGGCGCACAGATTTGCCAACAGCGAGGAAGCTTTACAAGTCGCGATCGCACTTGCCGAGTGGATCGAACTTCGCGTCGAGCAGTACGGAGAGGATTTCGCCAAGGTCAAGAAAATAGAGTACGGCGGAATGACCGAGGCCTTCGCAAATCTTTATTCGATCACCCGGCGAGAATCATTTCGCCAACTGGCCCTGCGATGGGAAGAGCCCGAGCGAATCTTGAAAGCGTTTGCAGATGGACAAGATTTCAACGAGCATGCCAATACGCTTCTAGCAAAAATGGTCGGGGCGGCCCGACTCGCCGAGCTCACCGATTCGGAACTTCATCGCAAGGCTTGCGTTCACTTCTGGGAAAACGTCTGCGGCGCAGGTGGCAAGACCTATGCGACCGGTGGTACCAGCGTGCATGAGGGGATGCCCGGAATGCAGCGACTGTCGAACACTACATTGCGGATGCCCCAGGAGACTTGTGTATCCTACAATCTGATGAAAGTCACACGCAGTCTTTATCGAATAACTGGCGAGCCAAAGTACGTCGACTACTACGAGAGATCGTTGTGGAACGCGATCTTGGGGAGTCAAGATCCCAAAAGCGGGTACAAAACCTACTACCAGCCGCTGGGCTCGAATTCGATCAAGGACTTTCGATCCAACGAAGTAGGCTGCTACTGCTGCAATGGGACGGGGTTGGAGAATCCATCAAGATCAGCAGAGATGATCTATTCAACGCGCGGGCAACAGTTGCGTGTTCAGTTGTTTGTGCCATCAGAGCTTACGCTCAAGGATTGGGGGATCAAACTAGTTCAAGAAACCGATTTTCCGGATCAGGCCAAGGGTCGAATCCTCCTGGAATGCCAACAACCAAGACGGCTTACCATCAGCGTGCGAGTACCGATTTGGACCGACCAAAGAGCGCGCCTAAAGGTCAATGGTCAGGCCGTCGACGGCAACTTGGTCCCTGGCGAGTTTTACTCGATCGATCGCGAATGGAAATCAGAGGATAGGATTGAATACGATTATCCCTACACATTTCGATGGTATCCGATGCCGGATGATCAGGGCCAAGCGGCATTGATGCTAGGGCCGCTGGCGCTAGTGGGCCGAGGGGCCAACGAAACCCGGGGCGTACTCGAGCTTCCATTTGGACGGGAGGATACCCAATCGCTCCAGGGGTGGCTAAAGCCGATGGACAAGAGGCTTGAATTCCAAACAACCGACACCTCGGGCCGCAAAATTGAATTTGTCCCCTATTTTAAAGTAGCTGCCGATACATTTTTCACGGGATACTGGAATCTCGCCAACAAGTCGGATCCTCAAAGGAGCAAGTCGCGAAATTTAGCTTTAGGAAAACCGACGGAGTGCTCAACTCCAGAGCCTGCGGGCAGCAATTTGGAGGCTTTTATGAGGTCGGCCAAGGCGGTGGATGGGAATTATGGTGGGCCGGACGATTGGTACGTCAAGTGGTTCCCCAACGGGCTTTCGCCCCAGTGGATTATTGTGGACTTGGAAAATGTCGAGTCGATTTCGAAGGTTCAGTGGGTGGCTGCTCGTGAGGATCTCGATGCCAAGATCGCTTATCGCTATCGAATGGAAAGTTCGCTAGACAAGTCCAATTGGGAGTCGATCGCTGATGCGTCTGAGAATCGCGATTTCCACGAGGTATACGAGCATTCCCTACCGCCTCAGCGAGCAAGATACATAAGGCTGACGACGTTGCCTCATCCGGATTTAAAGGATCATCAGGCCCGTCCCAAAATCGCTGAGATCATGGTGTTTGGGGCGGAGTAAGCTGGAGAATAGTGCCAATCCTTTGCTAGTGATCGTGCAATGAGTTAGAGTATTCGATTGTGCGATGCGTATGATGCAATAAGGTGAGTCGAGCTATGAATCGATGGGGAATCCCAAGGCAGACAGAGAGTATCGTCCGTCAAAGAGACGTAGTCTGTGTCTATTGTGGAGTTGAGTTGGTGGACTCTGTAGCCAAGGGGCAAAGTCGGGCACGGCTTGGGACTTCGGAGCATATCATCAATGACGCAAGGATTGTCACGCTAGAGAATATCGCAAGGTGCTGCTGCTCCTGCAACGCTAGCAAAGGTTCCAAGGATCTAAGTCAATGGCTTGGTAGCGATTATTGTCGTAGCAAGGGCATTACGATCGAGTCGGTTTCTCCGGTAGTTCGTTATCACTTATTGCAGTTGGGGTAATGTCGGCGGCAAGATCGGTGCCAGGCGCCCGGTGCGGCTATCTCAGGTTTTCTGGCAACTGTATCACAGATTGCGCGGGGGCTGTCCCCAGGTAATTGTTCGTGGCAAACTCCGAACCTAAATGCCGCTGGTTGTATCTAATGCTTTAACGTGCTCGCACCTGTCGATTCGAGCCGCTATGAGTATCCCCCTGTTGGTTTTGCAAATGCCCCAAGGCTCCGAAAATCCCGCTTTCCGTCGGATTAGAAATCCTGAGTCGCTCGCCGCTGAATTGCGAGAGGGCGACGGGATCGACCCGCGCCTCGAGCGCCGAAAAAATGTGTCCTCGCGTCACAAAGACAAACCGAACCACGCCGCCGTGCGCCTAGCCGGTCAGATCGCCAAAACCATCCGAGGAAACCTCGGCGATGGACCGTTGGCCGATTTCGATGTCGTCAGCGTCCAGCCGGCAAAAGGCAACGTGTTCTTGGTTACCTTAGGACCGATGACACCTGAACTGGACTTCAACGAGTCCCAAATCCTCGATCAGGCCAATGCTCGGTCCGGGCACCTGCGATCCGAAATCGCTTGTTCGATCACTCGCAAGAAAGTCCCTGGCCTGCTGTTCCGAGTGCTCCCCTGCCCTGCTCTCTCCCAGGACAAGCTCTAAGAGGTTACGCCATAGCCTATCAGCGTTTGGATGAGAAAACGGTCGCTTGGACTTCGGATCGGCTCTCCTCGGCGGTCATTGCTCAAGCCTGCCGACTGAGCCGTCTGGAAGACACCTTCCAAGTGGCACTGATGCCCGATGTGCACTTAGGACAGCACGTACCAAACGGTTGTGTGCTCGCCAGCTACGCGAGAATCTATCCCGAGGCAGTCGGCAGAGACATCGGTTGCGGACTCTCGGCGATCCAGTTCGATATCCCATGCGAATCGATCCCCCAATCAGCATTGGTCTCGATTCTCGAACAGCTCAAGCGATTGGTGCCCAGCCTCAAACAGCCCAGAAAATTAGCCCCAAGCAATCTACCCGAATCCTGCCTCGCCGATGGACTTAGCGATCCTAGTTTGATGCGTGCAGCGACTCGCGACGGACTCCTGCAACTGGGTACTCTCGGTCGCGGGAATCATTTTCTAGAATTGGAGATGGATCAAAACGGCAAGCTCTGGGCACTCGTCCATTCCGGATCTCGCAGCATGGGACAAACGATCTCCGACTGGCACCTGCGCCGCGCGGAGCGATCTTCAGACAGACTCGATCCGAACGAACCTTTGGACTACTTGCTCCTCGATAGCGATCCGGGACAGGCCTATCTTGCCGATATGCACTGGGCGATGCGCTACGCAACCGAAAGCCGGTTGCTAATGCTCAATCGAATCGCAGATCTCGTGGAGAGTTTTGCTCAAGCTTCTGTGATCGAATCGAGCTATATCGACTCGCCCCATAATTTCGCTAGGATCGAGGAACACTTTGGCAACCGCTTGATCGTGCACCGCAAAAGCGTCAATTCCGCAGCAAACGGAGAGCTAGGGATTATCCCTGGTTCGATGTCCAGCGGTAGCCGAATCGTTATTGGGCGAGGGAACCCCGAGTCCTTGTGCTCGTCCTCTCATGGGGCAGGCAGGACGATGAGTCGCTCCGAGGCGTTCGAGAGCCTCGATGTCAAACGGTTCAAGTCGATGATGGGTTCGGTGGTCTACTGCAAAGAGTCTGCGAACAAACTTCTGGATGAATCCCCAGCAGCCTATCGCAATCTGGGCGACGTGATGCAGGCCCAGCGAGAATTGGTTGCAACGAGGGATTCGCTTAGGACGATTTTGAACTACAAGTCGGTCTGAATTGCCTGGTTAGGATTGCCTGGTTAAGGTCGAACTGCGATCCGAGGATCGTCATCATCCGTTGGCAACGACAAACACCTGGGCCCCGTGAGCATACAACGTCCACCATCCGCTATCCCATTGATCGGCCGGCATGTCAAATGGCGTTTCGGTCCATAGATTCCGCCACTTATGCCCAGAGCATGATCGCAACCATTCAGGAATCTCAATCCTACCTTGCGCGTCGTGGTCAGCCATATTCGCAATGCACAAGACGACTCGGCCTGGCAGCGAAGTGTTCCTCGATTTCTCCTTCCACAGCCAAGCGATCAGGCAGTCGGAGCTCCAGTTGTCGGCCCAAGCCCTCTGGACCTCCAAAAGTTCCCAGTCACCCTGATGAAAGATTGGATCCTTAAGCATGTCGGTGAGCTTGCGGTACCAATGCTGGATCTGGGTGTCGGGTTCCTCGTGGGGACCTCGGATCAGATGCGGCGAGACCTTAATCTTGGCCCCCTCCCATTGTCCGTGATGAAAGAACTTCAGTCCCGGTGACAGATAACTGACCAGAGCCGCTGGCAGATGCTGAGCGTATCGAAAGGTGCTCGCCGCACGGGGTTCGTCATGATTCTCCATGAATCGGGCCAGTTTCGATTGGTAAGCAAGGTCCGCTCTCAAGTGGTTACGGACCCCGAGGTAGTCGCGATCTCGAAGTCGATCATACAATCGTTTGTCATAGCAGTAATCAAATCCTTCCTCCTGCAACTCCCACTCCATATCCCAGTAGACTTCGGCCATAAAAACAAACCCTGGGTATTGGGCTTTCACCCGATGGATCGCTGGTCCCCAGAAACTCTGTATCGATCGGCCCCAGGTACGTTTAAAGACGCGAGGGGTGAGCAACATTGCCATGTCGCAGCGAACCGCGTCGCACTGACTGGCAATGTTCAAAAGGGTCTTGTGCATCTGCTCCTGCAAGTCTGAGTTGGAGTAATCGAGTTGCAGCGTGTCAGACCAACCGGCAAAGTATGGGTCGCGGCCGTGCGCAAAAATTCGACCTGTTAGTGAATCTCGAACGTAGTTCTGAGGTTGCTCGGCTAGCAGTACCTCGGTCCCTTGGACTATATATTCCGGATAGGAAACAGCCCAAGCGTGATCGAGTCCTACGTGATTGGGAACAAAATCAAGCATCAATCGCATACCGTGTTTCGCGAGCCTTTTGCGAAAGCTAGCCAAAGCCTCTGGTCCACCGAGATGTTCAGCGACCTGATAGTCGGCAATCGCAAATCCCGATCCTCCGATGTCGTCGGCCTGCAGATCGCCTAGTACCCGAGAGAACTCATGCAACCAATCAGGGTTCCTGCGAGATTCCTGCTGAGATCTCGGGCCGGTGGTCCAAACACTCAAGAGCCATAGGATCTCAACGCCGCGAATCGCAAGCTGCTCGATAAATGCATCTGGGATATCTTCAAGGGTCGCGTTACGCGAGAGTTTCGTGGAGAGTTCCGTCAGATAGACCCGAGTGTTGAGTTGATAAAGGATCGGATGGGCTTGCATGGCGCGCGGGCTCCACTTCAAGAGACTTGCCGGACGAAACGGGACTAAGTTCCCTTTGAGTCTAATCGCCCAGCGACGCAAACTTTTAGCGGTCGAGCAAATCGGAGCGTATTTCCTGGGTTCTCAATCTGGACTGCTCGGCCCTCCAAGCAGCGATTTTGCCATGATCTCCGCTTAAAAGCACCTCCGGAACCTTGTGCCCGCGAAACTCCGGTGGACGGGTGTATTGAGGGAATTCCAGGAGTCGGTTTCCCCTCGAAAACGAATCATCCCAACTGCTCTGCTCATCTCCGAGCACACCTGGGATCAAGCGGATCGAAGCATCGATGAGGATCATCGCAGCAACCTCGCCCCCGTTGAGCACAAAGTCCCCGACGCTCAATTCGGTCGGTTTGAGGATCTCCACTACCCGGTGATCGAATCCTTCATAGCGACCGCACAACAAGATCAAACGCCCTTTGGGCGCGAATTCCTCAACGAGTGTCTGATCGAGTCTTCTGCCCTGTGGCGTCAACAGGATCAGTTCAGCTGGCCTCGGGTCGCTCGATCGTATCGATTCGACGCAGCGAACAACCGGCTCGACGCAGATGAGCATTCCAGGTCCGCCACCGTAGGGTCGGTCGTCGATCTTGTGATGCTTGGGGTCCACCGACCAATCGCGCAGGTCGTGAACACGGATTTGGATCAGCCCTTTGGCGATGGCCTTTGCGAGCAGGCTTTGCGTTAGGTATCCGGAAAAGATTTCCGGAAACAGGGTAATGACATCGATGTGGAGGCTAGGTTGATCCGGGGCGGCGTCTGCGTTGTCGTGGGGCGTCATATCGGTGAAGCACTTTTTATTGGAATGTGCCTGTTGGTTTTGCCGCTTGACGGTGGACTTGGCAGCCTCTGAGTCGGGCTCATAGAGGAGCTCCGACTGACGAATGAGAAAGAACGGATCGGAAGTTCGATCCGTTGCACTAAGCTTGAGTATTGCCCGGCTTGTTGCGGCCCAAACGACCGAGGGCCTCTTGCTGTGCAGCAAGGTGGGTCCCGTTGGTGCCGTACTTTTTGATCAAAACGGCGGCGTTCTCGCTAGGTTGAGCCCCGACACTGACCCAGTAGTCGATCCGGTCACCCTTGAGGATGGCACGCGCATCGGTTTCGCGGCACATTGGGTCGTAGTGGCCGAGTTCTTCTAAAACGCGCCCGTCGCGAGGGGATCGTTGATCGATGGCGCACAAGCGATAAAAGGGTCGATTTTTGCGGCCCAGCCGCTTCATTCGAATTCGTACCGACACGGATTACTCTCCAATGGAAATTAAGGGTTTCACAGGGGGACCAATGATAACGGGTCAGGGGCGGGCTGGGGAGTGAAAAACTGCCAGTAACCCCAAAAAATACTAAGGATCGGAGTCAATCCCGGTCAATCCCCTCGTTTTTTCTTCCTTAGAAGCCTTTCCCGCTCTTTTTGCATCTTTTCCCGCTCTTTGGGGGTCAGCCGTTTGCCCGTGTTTCCCTTGAGTTTCATTCCCGCCAGGGGATTCATCGGATTCTCTGACATCATCCCTCGCATCTGCTGCAGCAGCTTCATCTTGTCGCCCACCGAGCCTTGGCTGGCCATCTGCATGATGGGCTTGAGCATCTCGAACTGCTTGATCAGATCGGAGATATGGTTGGGTGCCGCCCCGCACCCCTTGGCGATCCTGTTACGGCGCGAGCTATCGATGATTTTGGGGTTTTCTCGCTCGGCTTCGGTCATCGAGTCGACGATTCCGGCCAGTCTTGACATTTCTTTTTCATTGTCGGTGTTTGCGAGCATCTTGGAGATCTCGCCCATACCGGGCATCAGGTTGAGCATCTTGGTCATCAGGCCTGGCTTGCGGAACTTCTGCATCATGTCGCGGAAATCAGCCAGGCTGAAGTTGCCTTTTGCCATCCTTTCTTCAAGGGTTTTCCGTTCTTTTTCATCGATCAAGCGGTGGGCTTCGCGGGCCACTTCGACGATGTCACCCATCGAGAGAATCCGGCTTGCCATCCCCTCGGGGCGGAACGGTTCGAGTGCGTCCAAATGCTCGCCGGTGCCGATGAATTTGATCGGAACCGAGGTGACTGCTTTGACGCTGATGAGTGCCCCACCCCGGGCGTCCCCATCGAGTTTGGTCATAATTACGCCGTCGAGACTCAGCGCTTCGTTGAAGGCTTTGGCGCTGTTGACCGCGTCTTGGCCGGTCATCCCATCGACCACGAGCAAGGCTTGTGTCGGCTGGATTGCTCGGTCGATTTGCTTGAGCTGTTCCATCAACTCGGCGTCGATTGCCAGTCGGCCGGCGGTATCGAGAATGACCACGTTGGCACCTGCGGCTTTGGCTGCTTCGAGCCCTTCGCGGCAGACTTTGACCGGATCGCTTTCTCCGAGTTTGCTGAAGACGCCGACCCCGACCTGCTTACCGATCACATGCAGTTGTTCGATGGCAGCGGGCCGTTGAAGGTCAGCGGCAACCAAAAAAGGCTTGAGCTTCTGCTCCTTGATCAGCATCGAAAGCTTGCCGCAGGTGGTGGTTTTACCGGAGCCTTGCAGCCCGCACATCATAATGGTGGTTAATTCCCCGCGTCTGAGGGGGAGGCTGTTGTCGACTGGCCCGAGGAGTTTCACGAGCTCTTCGTAGACAATTTTCACGAATTCTTCGTGGGGTCTGAGGCTCAGCAGGACGCGTCGGCCCTCGGCAGCAACGGCGACATCTTTAACGAATGCGCGGACGACGTCGATATTGACGTCCGCCTCGATCAGGGACCGCTCGACCATGGCGATCCCCTCCCTCATATTCGCTTCTGTCAGCTTACTTTTACCCTGAAGGGTCTTAAATGCGCTCAGTAGGCCATCTTGTAGGGACTGGAACATCGAAATTCCGGAGTTTAATGGAAGAAAAAGAACCGATTGGGCGGGGTAATTACCCGAATTAGGACTGATACGTAGAGAGGCGTCGGAGCGTTGAGGAGATACTCCGCAAAATGCTTCTGACCGCTAAACTCTACCTGGAAATCTCAAACTACCTAAGGTTCCCAGGGTCGCTGGCGACTGCCGTGGAACTTTTGAAGCTTGGGGATTCTCCAAGAATTCGCTTGTCATTGTAGCACCAACCTGAGCCGATGCCTCCCGAAATCGACTAAGTCTAGCAAGGACTTTGATTTAGGACAGCCAAAGCAACGTGGTGGGCGGTTTGCAATGCCCGGCACCCTAATTAGACTCAGACACGGTTCGTAGGACCGATTATTTCGTTTTTTCCCAAGTTCAGGCTCTGTACGAGGTTTCTCGATGAAAACCTTTGGTTTCGGAAGTGGGTCTTCTTCTGGCAATCGCATCGACCGGGACAAGCAGCGCAAGAAGCAGCTGCTGCGTCGTTCGGTGCTCGAATCGCTTGAGACCAGAAATTTGATGACCACCGGTCCACAACTCATTGGGGTTCAGCCCAATGAAGGCTCCCTGATTGCGTTAGGAGCCTCGTCCACTCCGACGGTTCTTCAGACCAGCCCTCGTGAGCTAGTCCTGCGGTTCAATGACGGAGCAGAACTCGATGCAAACACTTTGAGCGGGATTCAGATCAAGCGAGCCGGTGCCGACGGCGTCTTGAGCGCCGCTTACCTGACGACCGACTTGGGTACCAACGGACAAGTGGTCGTTGACTTCAGCGCCTCGCTTCCGGGCCAGCAGGGCAACGGTACGGAGATCTTCTTCACCAAGTCCTCGCGGACCGTGGGGCCTGCTGGAAAACCGGTCAGCTACCCGATCCTGAGCGTTCAGGGCCAAAGGATCAACATCGATGTGAATATCAATCCGGCGTTCAAGACGACTGCGAATGATTTGGTCAATGCGATGAGCGAAGACCCCGCAGTTTCGTCTCTGATCGTTACGAAACTGCTTCGAGGTTTTGGTACGACAGTCATCGCAGATACGGTAACGACTGGTCAGGTGCTGCCACTCTTGGGAGCTGGCGCTGCCCGGGCTTCGACCAACTTTGGCTCAGGCTTGGCCAATCTTCAAGCGGAATTCGTGTCGAGCGGATCGGCCGCCGCGGCCAACGGAGTCCGGATCGAATTCACCTCGCGAAGTTTCGACTCCCCTGCACCGCCGAATGTGATCGTCAGTGGCAGTACCGTTCGCATCGAGCTCAACAGCAACCCCCGAGCCCTGACAACTGTCGGCGAGGTGATCGATGCGGTGAACGCATCTACCGAAGCCCAAAAGCTGGTAGTTGCTCGGCTTGTTAGCGGCGATCGATTGACTCGCATCGGTGGCAATCCGACATCATCCTATTCTCCTCTGATCCTCACCGGTGGTGATGATCAGCTAGTCACCCCGGCTTACATTGCGCTTGGAGATACCAAGCGAGAGGTGATCATTCGCTTTGCCGAAGCGCTCCCGGACGATTCGTATTTGATTGATATCTTCGGCACAGGCCCGTTTGCACTTCGAAACGTCGACGGATTCGCCTTCAATGGGGGTGTCTCTCGAAGCGTTCGCTTCGATCTCGATCTCGGTCCAACGATCCAAGCCGTTGTGCCACAGCCTGTGGTCACAACTGGCACGACCAAGCAGCAATTGCGGAATGTCGTCTACGTTTATTTCAACGGCGATAAGCTCAACGATGTCGAAGCAGTCAAGCCGATCTATTATCAGTTGGTTTACACCAACAATACGCTCAACGGTGGCGACGACATCACGTTCCGACCGATCGGTGTGAACTACGATGCGACCCTCAACCGTGTGGCGTTGACCTTTGAACGCAACCTCGATGCGTTAGTCAATCCGGCGAACCCCTCTGCTGGTCCGTTACCTTTGACCTCCTTGCGACTGCGGATTGGCAACGACAACTCGGTCAACAACACCGCAGTTTCTAGTATCACACCTGCAAGCGATCCGGGAAGTCGATTTACCTCGGCGCTGGACCTTGGAGGCGGTTGGCTTGCTGGCCCTGGCGCCAAGGCTGCGATTGTCAGTTCAGAGATCAAGAACGCGAGTCCCTATAAGCTCGATTTCCCAGGTGCCAACAACGAAGCAGGCAACCGGGACAATCGGTATCAGCACCACGTCACCCGTTCGGATTCCGACGGTATCGAGGTGATCTATTACAACTTCGCCTCGCAGCTTGGAACAGCCAACGCGAGCGTTCAGCTCAACGCGATTACCGAGATTCAAAAGACGATGGCTCGGCAAGTCGTCACTCTTTATGAGAAGTACATCGGTGTACGGTTCGTCGAGAGCGACAACCAAGGGTTTACGATCGCGGTTGGGGACATGCAGGTTATCAATCCACTGACTGCGTTAACTCCTGTGGCTGCAAACCAACCGGGTGACAACATCACCTATGCCGCCGGTCCGCTGCTTGCCAACGCTAGCCAATCGGCCGTTGTGATCGACAGTCAAGAGTTCAACACTGCCGATGACAACCTATTTGGTTCGGAGTTGTTTCGCTCGTTTATGCGAGGTATCGGAGTTCTGCTCGGTTTGGGCAACGCCGACGAACTGCCTCAGTCGACCGTCCAAAATAGCAATCCCATCACCGCTCCGAATGCAGAGAACGTGTTCCCTGGGAATGCCGACGTCATTCACGGGCAGTACATCTTCCGGCCCGAGGGCAAGGATATCGATCTGTATCGATTTGTGGTGCCCGATTCGGGTGGATCGCTGACCCTTCAAGCGATCGCTGAGCGGCAATCGGATTCGAGTTTGCTCGACGCGAGCCTTCGCCTGTACCGAAATGCAGGTAGCTCGACTCTACCGAAGTGGGTTGAAGTCGCCGCCAACGAGGATTACTTCAGCCAAGACCCGAGAATCTCTTTGGACTTCGTTAAACCTGGTGAGTATGTCATCGGTGTGAGCGCCAAGGGGAACACCAGCTACGATCCGACGATCGACGATTCGGGTTTGGGTGGACGCTCCGAGGGCAAGTACGATCTTCGTATTGATTTTGCGCCGCCAGCAGCTTCGACGCTAACCGATGCGGATAGCGCACCGACCCAGATCGACGGGGACGGTGATGGTCGTCCCGGTGGTGTTTTCAACTACTGGTTCGTGCCCACGCGTCCGGACCGAGCCGCCAGTGGCGCTGTGACCATTTGGGTTGACAAGACCGCACCGAGCAACGGCAACGGGACTCTCGCACAACCTTACAATACGATCTCCCGAGCGATCACCGAAGCGACCACGGCATCCAATGCGGATCCGACAGGGGCACGTGCTGTGACCATCCGAATCCTGGGCAACTCGACCAGCCGAGCCTATGAAGTCGGATTCAATCGACTTGGACAAGCTCTTGCCGACGGCACGACTTTCGACGTTCCTAAGAACGTCAACGTCATGATCGATGCCGGCGCGATTATCAAGATGGGCCGTGCGCGGATCAGCGTCGGTAGCACGACTGTTTCGGTCAATCGCAGCGGCGGTACGCTCCAATTGCTAGGTACGCCTGATAGCAAAGTGATCGTCACCTCGATCCACGACACAACAGGCGTTGGGGTCAATCCCGACCGTACCCCCCCTGCCCCGGCTGCCGGTGACTGGGGTGGTATTGACTTCCGCAATCGGATCGACGGTAGCGATGAGACTCGGACGGACAAAGAGCGAGCTGGACTGTTCCTCAACTCGCTCTACCATGCAGACGTACGATTCGGTGGTGGCCAAGTCATCATCGATGGTGTTTCGCAAGTCATCACTCCGATCAACATCATCGATTCGCGTCCAACGATCGCTAACAGTTTGATCACCCGCAGCGCCGATGCGGCGATCAGCGCCACACCGAATAGCTTCCGCGAAGATGACTTTAGAGATCCAAAGAGCCAAGCCGCAGGGCGGTTCATTCCGGACTACGATCGGGTTGGTCCGGACATTCATGGCAACCGAGTGGTGAACAACACCATCAACGGGATGTTCATCAAGACCCGCACCGGAGCTTCTCAAACGCTCGAAACGATCACCACTGCGGCTCGATTTGATGACATCGATATGCCTCACGTGTTGGGCGAAAACCTCGTCGTTGCTGGCACAGCCGGCGGAGGTGTTCTCGATGTCGCTTCGCCTCCAACGACCGTCGTAACGGTTCAGCGATCTGGTTCAGGCTCGCTTCCCGCAGGAACTTACAATTACAGGCTGGTGTATGTGGATGCCAGCGGCAATGAAAGCCTTGCTTCGATCCCAACCTCGTCGGTCACGGTGACAGCCAACAGTTCGATCACCTTGGACAATCTGCCTCCTGTGGGCGGCAGTCTGCCTTATGTGGGTCGTCGGATCTACCGCAGCGATGCCAACGGCGGTGGAACTTATCGTTTCGTCGCTCAGATCAACGCGATTGCGACCACCTTCACCGATAATGGTACGGTCAGTGGAAACGCACTGGTCGACTTGCCGGCCAAGATCCGTCCACGGCTCGATGCGAGTTTGGTGATGGACCCTGGGATTATTCTCAAGAACCGAGGCTCGCGCATCGAGGTCAAAGACGGCGCGAATCTAACCGCTGAGGGTACCGACGGTCTGCCGGTGATCATGACCAGCATCAATGACATTCGATACGGATTCGGCGGAACGTTTGATACTGCGGGCAACAAAGGCGCAACAGCAGCGACCCCCGGCGATTGGGGCGGGTTGTTCGTAGGGCACGGCAGCGAAGCGTCCCTCGATTACAACCGAGTCTCCTACGGAGGTGGTACGACTCGTATCGAAGGTAACTTTGCCTCGTTCAACGCGATCGAGGTGCATCAAGCAGAATTCCGTTTGGCGAATTCTTTGGTGGAGTTTAACGCCGCCGGAAATGAGGCCAATGCCAATGATCCAGACCGACTTGGGCGCGGTACCAACGACGCCTCGGCGATCTTCGTTCGTGGCTCGCAACCTCAGATCCTCAACTCTCGAATCAGCGACAACAACGGTGCTGCAATTAGCATCGATGTCAATTCGCTGTCGATTCAAAAGGTTGACGATACCGGTCGCCAAACAGGCGAACTCGGCAGCACCGGAGAGTATCTTGCCAACCAAGGTGCGTTGGTGCGGGGGAATCGGCTTAGCCGAAACGCCATCAATGGCATGTTGGTGCGCGGTCAAGAACTCACATCGCAAAGCGTGTTCGATGACACCGATATCGTGCATGTTGTGCAAACGACGATCACTTCGGACAATTTGCACACCTACGGTGGACTGCAACTCAAGAGCGATGCGAACCAAAGTTTGGTCGTTAAGTTCGGTGGTGGAGCAAGCCTAGCCGGTCTCGATGCGACCGGTACACCGCTGGATCATTCGAATCGAATCGGCGGCAGCATCCAAATCATGGGCCAGCCTGGCTTCCCTGTCATTCTCACAGCCATCGGCGATGACTCGGTCGGTGCAGGCTTTGGCATCGATGGACGCCCAGCTTTTGATACCGATAACAATGGAAGCAA
>JBJTAQ010000404.1:0-3523 GCA_046090945.1 Pirellula sp. | reverse complement strand
CGAGGTGTTCAAGGTGCTGCTAGCACCCAGCGTGATCGTCCCTTGTGATTCCAAAACTATCGATCCAGGTCCAGTGGTTCGAATCCGGTCTTCGACCGACAGAGCATCGCGACTCGATAGGGTGATGTTCCCTATGCCGCTCTGAATCGTCGAGTTCGCGAAGATCGTGCCGCTGGTATTAGTTTTTAGGAGGATATTTGTGTCGTTGGTACCGATGACTGACGAGTCGACCAATATATTTCCCTGATCGGTTTGTAGTGCAAGGTATCCTGTAGCTCGAAGTCCGATCGCGTTGTTATTCAGATCCAATATGCGGACCGTGTTGAGCGAATCGATCAGCAATGACGCCTGGGATTCGGCATCCAGTTGATTTGCCAGGACAGAAAATTCGCCAGTTTGAACAGTATTCCAAAGGACGCGATTCGCTTGAAGGTCGACGCTGGAATCGGCTGCGGTAACTTGGGTACCCTCAATTCTTAGGTCCCCTGTCACCGACAGGACATTGGGGAGGGCGATGATTCCGGAGGGCGAGTTTGCTGCCGGGTTAATCATCAGGGCCAGATCCGTGACTCGGCTTGAAATTCCGCTGACATCGTTGGCTTGGATATTCGAATCCGAAGCGATCCAAAGTTTATTGGTATCGACGAAGGTCGGGAATTCAGAGGTGTGAATGGCGACCGTTCCTCGCTCGGCTAAAAAAGTCGAATCCAGGGACCCGGGAGAACGGCCAACAATCTCCAGTGCTCCTTGGTTTGTCGAGGTGATGCTCGCGTTGAGTATGTTGAACAACGGTTCACCGATCGAACCGTTCGTCGAGATCATCGACATTTGATTTGCTCGAATGTCGACCGAGTCAACTCCTACATCGGAATCGAATACTCCATCGCGTGCCAGGACCTGGACTGCATTCGCGTCGATATCACTCAAGGAGATGGATCCTTGTACTGACTGCAAGGATGCGAGTTGATCGACGGTCAGATTGTAATCGAGGCTGACGTAGATTGAGGAATTGTTGCCGGTTGTTTCGAGTGTGAGATTGTTGTCAAACTTCAGAAAGTGATCGCCGGGAGTTGATGGCGAAGCTGAGTTTTGGATTCTTATGGAGTTCGAAGCTTGCAGGGTCGAATCTTGACTTACCGACACTTTGGCAACAAGGTCAAGAGAAATATTGGCAAGGTCCGTCGCTACGGTGCGAGTCAATTGGTAATTGGATCCGAAGTGGTCGAGCCATTGAAAGTTTCCGATGTTGCCCAATGGGTCTGCGGTCCCGGTGACGAAGATGTTTTTTAGATCGCTCTTGGAACCGAGGATATCTCCGGCGTCGAAAGTCATATTCCCATCGATATCGAGGAAGAACTCCGAGTCGTTGCGAGCCAGCAGAGAAGCGTTGGTATTTCCTCCTGGAGTGATGCCGACGGTCAGATCTCCGGTTAGTGCACTGAAAACTCCTTGGACGGTGAGAACTCGTCTTGGTTCGAGTTTTTGGAAGCCGTAAGCCATCGACTTTTGGAAAGCCTTTCGGCGCAGGGCCATCCGTTTTTTGTTCAGGTAGGCCAGGATCGACTTGGCGAGGGACTTCGAGAGCGCCTTCAGCATGGGGTGCACCGGACTGGCAGGACTTGGAAACGAGCGGTAAAGAAACGACGACCCCGCCGGCCGATCCATTGTCAAAGCAATATATGTCGAGCCTACAACGGATCGTATCTATTTTGGATGGTTTCTTCGTGTCTGAACGAATAAACCTTGGATGCCGATAGGCTAAAAAAGTTGCCGAGGGTCAAGAAAATCGATTGGTTCGATTGTAGCGATCGCTGGCAAGCAACACGGTTGGACAGTTGGTACCAAAGCGGCATGGTCCCCCCGACCGAAGGGGGGGCAGAGCGACTAGCGTTGTATGGGGTTACAATCGCCGGGCCGCCTATGTCCGAGAGTGCATTCGCAGGAATGCGGGGGTTGGCAAAGTGCATGGACGGGCAGTAGTGCAACGTCGGCAAAGAATCTGGCACCTGAGAGGAAGGAATTCGTTGGGCAGGAGTGACCGATCCCGTAGCGTTCAAGGTTCGGCTGTTCGAAGTACAAGGGCTTGTAGCAAAATGCTGGAGACTGCCAAGTCGCCCCGTTACTTGGCCAGTGATTGAAGTATCGAGGGTCGGGTTGAGCTTCGGGGCTTTCCTGAGATATTGAGGTTTTCCAAGACTTGTCGATCAGTGCTTGTCGGTTGGGGCTAGACTTTTTCGGATCGCTATTTTGAACGATTTTGAATGGATCGAGTGGTTTGCTTAAGCCTTCGACGCCCTCAGTTCGGACCATTTTACGAGACAAATCGCTTCCTTGGACCTTTTCCTGCTCTGCCGGCACGTTCAGAGCCAAATGATTGGCCAGTTCGATCAACCCCTCTGGTGCAGCGGGGAGTTCGTCCAGGGAAGGGATGGGTGAGAATCGTGATAAGCTTACAGTCGCTTCTTCTTGGATTATCGGCAGGGGGGAGAACCGGGGCGAGATAGCTTGGGACCCTTGCGACCCATCGGCGGCTTGGGCCAAGAGAAGTCCCTCGGTCGCCCAAAGACAGATGAAGACTCCCAGGAGATTTACAGCCAAGTATCCTTTGGAGCGATGGTGCCTGATTGGGAAATTCTGAGCGTTCATGGGATTTTCCGATAGTTTGAACGGCTTTGGAGGGCGGGGTAACTCAGATACCGGGCGGCCTGTCTCTTGGAGGACACATGACCATCGGGTTGTATCGGTCGTTGGGGTCGCAGGGTTGCTAAGTTTTCTGAGGGATTTTAGAAAGACTCGGGAGGTTCGGAGATTAGCGAGGTTTGGGAGATTAGTTTGTGCCAAGGCATCAAGAAAACTGAGGCATGCCAAGAAAAGCGGACTTATTCTTGACTTCAATGATGAAAAACTGGACTAAAGCTGGAATTTCTTGCATACTGAAGGCGTAAAAGTGTCTGCTTTGCAACCGCGTGGTATCCGCACCTTGAACCAAGCATCGAGAAATCTTGTTCTGCTGATCATCGACGGCCCGAAGAAGGGACTCAGGGTGGTTATTCCACCTGGTGAATCGATGGTTATTGGCCGGACCAGTGCTGCAAAGGTAGCTTGCGAAGACGATTACATGTCGTCGAAGCATTTCGAGGTTTGCAATCGTTCGCTCGATTTCTTCGTCAAAGATTTGAATAGTCGCAATGGCACCAAGGTCAGTGACGAGACCATTTCGGAACGGGCACTGACGCAGACGAGTCGGATCACGGCCGGAAAGAGTATTTTCGAACTGGCTTGGGAATCCAGTCTAGAGGATTGGGGGACACATGGCGGATCGTCGATGGCCATCCGTAGAAGTTCCTCGAACTTTATTCCCGGGTCCAACCCGCAGAGTTTGCCTCATGCGGATTCGTCCCATGGGTCCTCGCCGGGTAGCCAACCGCATTTTGACTCTCGGGGTAGCTCGACAAATTTTTCGGTCAACAGTTCCTTGGAGGAGAGAACGACTGCGTTGTGCTTGGACCTATTCCATGCCTCG
>JBJTAQ010000403.1:0-3573 GCA_046090945.1 Pirellula sp. | reverse complement strand
ATCATGCCGGCTTTGGTAGCAGAGTAATTGGTCTGTCCTGCGTTTCCGATCAATCCTGAGACACTCGACATATTGATGATCCGACCGTATCGCTGGCCCATCATGATCAGCGTTGCGGCTCGGCAGAACAGGAAACAACTGGTCAAATTCGCGGCGATGATTTCGTCCCACTGAGCATCACTCATGCGAGGCAAGAGCGTGTCGCGGGTGATCCCTGCATTGTTGACCAAAATATCAAGACGTTTGTAGTCGGTCTCGACAGTCTTGAAGAGTTGTTCGACCGAGGTCCGATCGGTGACATCACAAGCCAGAGCAACGGCATCCCCTCCGGCAGCCTTGATCGCATTGACGGTCTCCTCAAGCTTCGATGCATTCCTGGCAACGCACAGCACCTTCGCTCCGTTCTCCCCGAGTCGGATCGCGACAGCTTGTCCCAACCCCTGCGAGGCTCCTGTAACCATCGCCACTTGGCCTTGGAGATTTGCGGAGAGTCCTAATGGTGATGTCATGAGCTAGGCTCCTAGATGCTAGAGTTTGTTCAGATGATGAGGGATTGAATCAATCGCCAAACGCTTCACAAGGCACCTTGCGCTCGGTGCGTTTGAGGGTGCCAGTCAGGACCCGACCGGTTCCGATCTCGTAGAACTGCTCGACTCCCATACTTAATAAGGTCCGCAAAGACGCTTCCCAGAGAACAGGGGAGACGATTTGGCGTGGTAACAATTCGGTGAATTCCGAGGAGTATCGATGAACCTGGGCGTCGACGTTTGCCACCAAGGGAACATTCGAGTCGGAAAGGTCTGCCTGCTCGAGTGCTTTCTTAAGTTCTGCGACAGCAGGTAGCATGATATTGGTGTGAAAGGCACCTGCGACAGCAAGTCGAACGAATTTGAATCCGGCATCGGAGACAATCTTTTCGCAAGCGTCGATCGAAGACTTGTGTCCAGAGATCGCGATATTTCCTGGACACAATAGATTCGCTAGTTGCAATATTTCGCCAGGTTGACGGGCTTGATCGCAAAACGCACTGACCTGTTCACGGTCGACGCCAATGACGCTTGCCATCGAACTTGCAATCGCAGTCGCGGCCGACTGCATCGCTCGGCCTCTTGCAGCGACCAATGCCACCCCTTGGTCGAACGGCAACGCGTCGGCGGCATACAAAGCGGAGTACTCCCCAAGGCTCAGCCCTGCCACCGCGACAACTTGGTCGGCGATCTCAGGACGTTGGGCATAGAAGTCCGCCAATGCCGCAGCAGAATGAACAAACAATGCCGGTTGGCTATTGCTCGTGAGATTCAGTTCCGCTTCAGGACCACTCGCGCACAGGTTGGCGAGATCATAGCCAAGGATCTCCGACGCTCGAGCAAAGAGTGCTTGAGCCTCTCGACTACGGGCAAGCAAACCCGAAGCCATGCCCACAGACTGGGCTCCCTGCCCGGGAAAAAGTAGGGCTACTTTCGCCACAGTCCCTCCAATGGCGAAAATTATTCTTTAGTTTGACCCATGTCGACAACAACGCGGCCCATGTAAAAACCGCATTTAGGGCAAACGCAGTGCGTAGGAACTACCGTGCTACAGCTGCTGCAAACCTGGAGTTGCTTAGGTTTCTTGTGATGATGAGCCCGTCTCTTGCCGGACCGTGCATTGGAATGTCGTCGCTTGGGTACTGCCATGATAAAACTGCAAAATCGATCGAAACCAAAGGGCGCTCGGGGATTACTTCACCCCCCAAAGCGAGTCGAGGTTTTACGCATCGGGCCAGACATTGTCAAGCCTCAGTGCGTCATTAGGGCTGTTTATACAGCCATTTTATAGAAGCTGGATCGAAAAACGACGTCTTTTCCGGCGTTAACTCGATCACTTTGGCCGACTGCACCCGACGCCGGACGTCGAGGGCTCCGACCCGTCCGCGACTCGGCAACCCAGCAAGCCCCCCACACGGCTACTTCATGATTTCGATGTCCGGCAACACCCAAGTTCGGTCGAAATAGGCTTGAGTCGGACCGTAAAGGCGGAAGTAAGCGAACCAGCCTTTGCCCGGCAAGGTCTTGATCCAGTTGCTCTCGGGCTTTCCGCTCGGTGCCACAGGCCCAAAGTAAAGGTCCACACTCCCATCCGGATTCTTTGCAATGTCATTCCGCGAAGATCGATCGGGCTGAACTCCAGTGTCTACAAAGCAGCGCGTCTCGTTGTCATAGACCGTGACGGACCAGAACTGAGCGACAGGCGCGTCTTTCGGAACTCGCAAGTGGTAAGTGTTGCTGCCGTTGAACCAGTTGCCTTGGCTGTCTTTTGCAGATTCGAGGTAGAGTTGACCAAACCCAACGGTTCGCCCCATCATCCCAACCGACACGCCTACGGCTTCATAAAACCATGAGGTTCGCTCGTCAAATTGAGTGTGATGGGGGGCTTCCTGGTTGGTCTCTTTCAAAAAGAGCGAAATATCCCAATGCTTACCCGGCCAGACTTTGGCTCCCTGGAAACGTTTTTCGTATGCGATCGTGCGAGCCATGACTTCACCGGTTTGGGCTGCATCGATGAGAATCTTCTTTTGCCTCTCGGTAGGCTCAAACGGCTTACCCTTTTCGATCCCAAGTGGCTGCAGCATCCCCATGATCATTCGATCTCGCTCGTGGACCGGCTCCTCGTTGATGATCTTGGATAGTCCTTCCCAAAAGGCAAGTCCTCGAGGTTGCACGCCACTCCACTTACGCCCGTTCGGTGAAACATGACGCGTTGGAGTGGGGTTGGCGCGTTGGCTGTAAGGGTAAATCTTTAGTCCATCGATCAACGCTCTCGCTTTGGCCGGGTCTGGATCCAACGCACGGTGCGCTGACCAGATATTGACGGTCGGTGAACGGAACACCAAATACCCCTCCGGCTTCATGTCCGGATCATCAGGACCTAAAATCAAATACTTGCCACCCGCTCCCTTATCCGGTCCGGTCTGTCCCGAGTCGGTGATCGGCCTTTGCCAGAAGTCCGTAAAACCGCCCGCAGTTGCCCCTGCAGGAACCTCTAGAACCAGAGGACCTGTTTCCTTCAGATTGGGAAACGCCATGATATAAGGAGTGGTTGCATTGGCAGTCAGCAACCCAAGCTTATCTTGGAACGTTAGGTAGTCGACATAGTCACACTTGCCAGCACCAAACTTCGTTAAATGCTCGCTCTGCCACTGCTGCATCGCCATCAGCGGCAACGCCCATAGATAGGCCTGACAGGCTCGTTGGTAGTCGATGTCATCAAAAACCCGCTCTGCCGTAGCGCCCGCTGGGTACCCATTCTCCAACTCGATCTTCCCGAGTCGGGTTTCAATACTTCCTGTCGTTGGCAAGTCTTGAGCCAACGCCGTTGTCGATGCCGTACCGCTGAACAAAAGAATTCCGAACGCAATCGCCCTTGGTGAATAATTCATCGGTGCTCGACCTTGCTATAAAACGAGAGGAGTTGAGGTACGGAACGCAGATCCGTATGGGAGAAGAGTCTCTGATAGCCGGTCTGGCACCGATGAATTATTCACCAAGGGCGATTGCGTTCGGAATTCTTTTGTTCAGCGGTACGGCATCGACA
>JBJTAQ010000402.1:0-1116 GCA_046090945.1 Pirellula sp. | reverse complement strand
CCAAGAACACTAAGGGCTTTGGACTCCCCGGCCTCCCGGCTAAATTCCTCCAATCCGATCAACTCTGCGAAGAACACGGATACATCGGAAAACTGCTGACTAGCTCGTTCGTCACCTTCACGTCTCTGAGCAATCGCCGATGCAGGTAGTATGCTTCCCAGGAGTTCCTCGTTCTCCCGTACTTGCAGAGCCAGTCGGTCGGTCTGTGTCTTGATGCTGCGAGACATATTGTTAAACACTTTACCGAGTTCCCCAAATTCATCCTTTGTCGCTACCTGAACCTGGACGTCGGTCTCGCCTGATCCCAGTCGCCTTGCTCCTTCTATTAATTGCCGCAGAGGCCGGATCATCCAATTAGAGAATAGCAGCGCTAATAGACTACTTAATAATGCCATGGCCGAGGCGGTCATCAAAACCTTGCGCCCAAAATCCCGGATGGGAGCATAAGCCTCATCGGCATCGATCTCAGCAAGAACTCCCCAGCGGAGTGAATCCAATTCAATCGGCCCATACGCACTGATGACTTTCTTGCGCCGGTAATCGTAATCCTCGATGATCCCGCTCTCGCCATTCATGGCCGCTCTTGCAGCCCTGGTCTCGACCGGCAAAACCCCGAGCACATTCCCCTGTTTCTCAATCTGATTGACAATCGGTGGCGGCAGATTCATACGCCTGAGATAAGCGACGAAGGCTTTTGGATCCTCCATCATAAACCGACTTCGGCTACGCATCGTCAAATCGGGACCGACTAGATAGCATTCACCGCTATCCCCTAGACCTTCCTCTCGCCATTTACCACCTCCGGTCATGAGAAAGTTGAAGTTATCGACTGGGAATTGCAGCGCCAAGATTCCAATCATCTTCGGTCCATCAAAGATTGGACTCAAGGCAAATGCCATCGGTAGCCCTAGGCTTGGACGATACGCTTCGAAATCCGCGATCTTATAGGCGTCGCGGTCTTGAGAAGATAAGAGCTCTCGTGCCTTCCGAGCAAGTTTCGTATTGCTGTAAGGACCGTTCTCCAAACTCGTGGCGAACTCGGCGGTTTTTGCATAGCTGTAAACGATGTTCAGATTCTTGGCGTCGATCAACAGGATATCCTCGAAACCAAAAATC
>JBJTAQ010000401.1:0-19919 GCA_046090945.1 Pirellula sp. | reverse complement strand
CCGAACGTCGACTCACGCGGAAACCCTGGGGTCATCGTTGGACAAGACGCATGGGGACAGACCCAAGTCGACATCGCGCCGACGATATTGGTGCATCGCTACTACTACACCGGGAATCGCAGCTTCCGAGGTCCGGACTTGCCCGGTGGTCCAAGCATCCTGGTTGTGTTCCATCCTCGAACGGGCCAAAAGGTTTACCTGCCCGTGCAGATGCTTCCCGGTTCCCCGATGGTGACTTATACGGCCCATTCGATCGAATACGATTTTGGGGATCGAGCCGTCCTCGTCTCTTTTCCGCATCTTGGCGACCCTACGGTTGTGTACCGAAACGGGAAAGCTTTCACAGATCGAGTTGGGAACATCGTCCACTGGGACAAGATCAAGGGGACGTTCACCGGTTGGAAAGATCCCGAGCAATCAGAAAGGCTTCAGGAGATATCCTCGAGTACCAGATCGCTTGCCAAACCGTTGGTCTTGCCGTTTCAAAACATGGCAAGGTACATTCCAGGTGTGACGCCGATGAAGGACTCGAAGCTTGGAGATCATTTCAAGTCGCGGCAAAACGCGACGAATGGAACCTACCTACCGGAGCCGTAATCAGGTCGGATCTCCTGGCCTGCTTGATCCACGGGATAGAGCGCCTTCTGCTCGGCCAGCTTCAGCTGCATGCGGTGCAGTAACTCCTTGGTCTGCTCCGGTTGGCTTTGGGCAAGATCGGTCTGCTCATAGGGGTCTTTAGTCAGGTCGAAGAGTTGTAGACGTGGGGAAGATTTCTCTGGCAGATAATGGTAGACAAGTTTGTGATCGCCCCGTCGAAAGACCGTAAAGTAATTGCTGCGATGAGGGGCGTGTGGGAAGTGCATGAGAAACTCTCGCTCAGGGCTGGCAGGTTTGCTCGACAAGAAAATCGTTTTTAGCGAACTGCCATCGATCATGTGAGATTCTGGGATTTCAAGTTCAGCAAGTTCTCCGATCGTTGGAAACAGATCGTAGATGGCTCCCCAACCTTGGCAGACCCGACCTGGTGGGGTTGGCAAGCTTTGCTGCCAAGTATTCTTGGCAGGTTTGGCCCAAGCTGCGATGAACGGAACTCGCATGCCGCCTTCGTAATGGGAGCCTTTCTTTCCACGAAGTGGGGCGGAGCTTCCCACTTCGTGGGGTTCCCCCAAAGGAGCATCGGATCCGTTGTCTCCGAGGAAAAAAACTAAGGTGTTCTCGGCGACACCCAATTCCTCGAAACAATCGAGCATTTGGCCCAGCGAATCGTCCATGCCTTGGATCAACGAAGCGAACGCGAGTGCTTGCTTGGAATACTTGCCCGTCGGGTCCTCGACTGGAAACCTTGCGTCTGCTTGGAAGGGTGCATGAACGGCATAGTGACAAAAATTCAGCAAGAACGGCTTACCGTCGCGCACAGATTCCGCGACGTATTTTTTAGCTTCGCGTGTTAACGCATCGCTTAGAAAGATGTCTTGGCCGTGATAAGCCTCCAGACCGGGAACCGCATGGGTCGGTTTCGGGGCATCGGCACCGAAACTCTTGGTGCCGTAGTAACTACCCGGCTGCCCGATTGACGAGCCACCGACATTGATATCGAACCCCAGGTTCGTTGGGTCACTCCCTAGGCTGTCCCGGGGCCCGAAGTGTCCTTTGCCGACGTGGATCGTTCGATAGCCAGCTTGTTGCATCAATCGGGCCAGAGTGACGCTCGATGCATCGAGCCCTTTCCAATTCCACTCGAGTGGTCCGGAGGGTCCGCGATTGTTCGCATCGGGATTGATCCATGTGGTCGTACGATGCCGTGCGCTGTTCTGGCCTGTCATGAGCGAGATTCGAGAAGGCGAGCAGACGCTCATCGCATAGAACTCGCTGATGCGCACTCCTAGATTAGCCAAGCGTTCCATGTTGGGAGTGCGGTACCAATCATTCAGCGGATGCTTGATCGCTACTCCATGTGGATCGCACAGGAAAGGGACAGAGGTATCCATCACGCCCATGTCATCGACCAGGAAGATCATGATGTTCGGTCTTGGAACATCGGCTTCCACCGCTTCGGTAACATTGCAGCTAAAAATCACGACCACCGTAATCCAAGCGACGGCAGCAACTCGGCAAAAGCTCATTTGATGTTTTCCCCTGTGAAATCCACGGCTCGATTCAGACTTGCGCAAACCTAGGGTGCGAGCTTCCTGGAGATCAGTCCGGCCTTCCACTTCGCAGCTTCTTGAGTCAAGCTCGCGGATTGCATCTTCGGAAGTGCGTGCCTGAATTGATCCTTGGCTTGTTTCAATTCGTTCCGATTCCTTGACGGCAATATCAAAAGTTCCTCGGCTACCTTAACGGCATCGAAAACGCTGCACAAAGTCTAGAGTTCTTTGACTAGAGTTTCTTCTCGATCAGTTTGGCAACGAGTTCCGGGTTGCGTTCCTTGCGCAGATGCTCGATCTGATCAGCAGGTACGCCCATTCGTTCCAGATTGGTAAAGAGAGTCTCCCAAATCTTATCCCGCTTCTTCCCCTCGGCCAAGTACAGTTCGGTCACAAGCTCTTGGGCTCGCTGCAAGGAGACCGCGTCGCGATTCTTGTAGTAATTCTTGATCACCGACTGCTGATATCGAGAGAAATTCTCCATGGGCATAGCCGTCACTCCGTCGCGAGGAATTGAGATTTAAATGATGGTTGTAAGTGCCTATTGGGCCATGTCCTGGATGACCTTGTCGAGCCCGGGAATATCGACCCCTTGGGTTAACTCTCGGATCGACTCGGCATGCATCGCCTTGGCCTGCACAACAGCGTGGTTGATTGCTTCGAGCGTTAGGCGCTGTGCAAGCGACCGATGCTCCGGAGCAAACAAGGAACTCGACAGATCCACTTCATGAACCACCCCCAAGCCGCTGACTTCGACGGTGACCTGATGATCCCCTTCGCAGGCCCGCCCGCGTATCCGCTTGGCCTCCATCTGCTGCTTGAGCCTCGCTGCTCGCTCGGGCAATTGCCCGAAGGCTTTCATGAGGTTGGCGATATTCCCGAGGTTTTTCAGCATTGGCTTCTCGATTCCCGACAAACTTTATCGAATTTGCAGTTGCAACCAACCATCGTCGATCCCGACAGCACACAATTGCAGATCCTTGAACCGATCGGGCAACCGGTCAGACCAACGAATCGGGCTATCGAACAACTTATCTCGAAACAATTGCTCAAATTTGTTTTTGAGGAATGTGCGGAGAACAACGCCTCGGGTCCCCTGTTGCACCTTACCGGCAAATTCGACATTAAGATCACCTTGGCGTTCGAGTTGGATCGTGCCGTCGGCCTGGACTATTTTATAAGCCGCCTCGACTGTGGCGGTGTTTGGCAAAGCCTGATCCTCACGTTCTAGCCGCGATGTGGTGACTCGGAATTTGATCAAATTGTCGTCGAAAACTGTTTCAACGGGTTGGAAATTATTCAGTGTGATGGCCCAAGGCCCATCCTCTTCTTTTCGTGGGATCCCCTTGGCTGCGTCACCGAATTGGGCTGCATAAGCATCGATTTCGTCGCTGCGAAGGATACGGCCGGCGAGCACTGGATCGAGCAAGTTCCCGACAACCGATTCATGAATCTGCAACGTCAATCCGCAGTCATCGATTGGGAACGGGCAAGGCATGTCGGAGGCGAGTTGTGTGCCCGACTGAACTTTCCATTGGAGCCCCAACTGTTCCGGGTTGCTCCAGGAATTCCGCTGCGGCTTGGAGATTCCTAAACGACTTATCAGGGGTGATTCCATCGCTTCTCTCAACTTTCGGTTAGCTTCCGAAAGCTGCTCGGTAAGCTGTTGATGGAACTGAGTTCGTATTCGATTTTCCATCCGAGCCTCACCGATCGCGTCGGCCTGTGGCTTCTTTTTAGCTGCCTGCTTGGCCGCAATCTTTCGGACAATCTTCAAACGGTGTTCGATGCTTTGGATGACCGTGGAAAGCTGAGCATCGGCGCCAGTGTCTCCAAGTGCCATTAGTCCGGTATCGCCGAGGCTGAGTGTTTCACAGGCGACGACATCGGCCGACCCAGTGGTGTTGAGGACCACTCCGCGGTTGTAGCCTTTGTTGACGCTCGCGAAATCCGCATTCATCAACAACCTTAAGGTCGCTTGGTTGGGATTCTCCAGCAGCACCGGGGAAACGTTACCGCATAGAATACTCTGACCGATGATGGTGGTGCCCAAAATGACTTCGTTGACCGGATTGGCTTGATCAACAGGTCTTGCAAACGATTTTCTCAAGAAGTCGTCCGATACGATTGCGCGGATATTGGGTTGGGAGTATCTGCTCAGGATGCTCGATACAAACTCGGGGCTCTGGTTGGCTTGTTTCATGTAAGCGACCAGTTGCGCAAGATCGTGGATCGCTTTGGGGTCGCGTCCCATGTCCGGTAGCTGCATCCGCTCGGATAGCTTGCTCAAACGATTCTTGAGAATCTGCATGGTCGTATTTGGGTCGCGTGCCATGCGCGAATCCTGAACATACTTGGACAATGCGTCGCGAAGGCCGACGAAAGGGGAGTATTCGAGGCCTGCGTAGTTTTGGCGAAACCTTTTCTCTAGATCGTTCAAAGCCTCAGGGTTCGGGGTCGGCTCGGCAAGCTCTTTTTGTAAGTCGTTCCATTTGAGAAAGCTCTTCCACAACGGGCCTTGGCTCGGCGAGGATTCCAAATAACGGTCGAAGTTTCGAATCTGCTGATCCAAATTTGCGCGGGATTGGCTGATGTCTGGAAACTTCGAGGGATCCAATTCAGCCATGGATCGGTTGACCAAGTTCCAGAGTGCAGGATCGGTTGTGTTTTGCCCGAAGGTGGGACTTGCCAAGGCCCCCAGAGCGGCAAAAACCAGGGCCGGGAAAATCGCAGGTGCCATCAAGGGCCCCGCTGGAATCCATTTCTTCATCGTCTGTTCTCCATTCCGCAATCGTTCGTCTGCTTCGAGTAGCCGTGGGCAAATAGTGTAGTTCATCGCAAAAATCGCTCATAGCACCCAAGCCCCCCACACTCCCTAACTTAACAAGAAAAGTGATCGGTCCAAAAAGACCAGGACGCCGGAGTTGCTCTAGCGTTCTAGCAATTTGCGGCGTCCAAAGCGAGCCGACTTGCAACGACCGACGGGAAATTGCTAGTTTCAGACCCTAGAGAATCGAGTCGAAAGAGGCTCGATGCCCAGTCGTTGCATTCAGGCTTTACTTTCCCACAAGAGACAACGGTTTTCCATGGTCGCTCGATTTGCAGTCTGCGCATGGTTTTTGCTGACGGTACTGTTGTGCTTGGTGGCTCCTCCCCCCGGGCAAGTATGTGCACAGGGCAATCCAGTAGGCACCAATACGCCACTGAACTTTTACGGCGATGGATTTGTTCTGTTGCAACACGGGTCGGTGATTCGAGGTTTTGTCAAACCTCAAGCCGATTCGATCACGGTGATCATGGACAAGGGCAAACAGGTGACGTTGTCCAAAAAGCAGGTCCTGTTCATCGGCTCTACGATCGAGTCCCTTTACAAGTACCAGACTCGCGCGATTCGAAAATGGGGTACCGGAGAGCACTGGCATCTTGCTCAGTGGTGCATTCAAAACGGTATGCTCGACCAAGCCATCGAGCACTATCAAGAGCTTGAAAAACAAGCGGCCGACAACCCGAAGTTCAAGCAATTGGATCTTCAGCTCAAGCAGGCATTGATGGCAGACGAAGAAGTTCGTCGCAGGATGGAAGAGCAGGGGATCGAGCTACCTAACAGTCCAGCTCAAAAGAATCAACTCGACCCAAGAACCGAAATAGGAGGAGTCCTCCAAGCAAGTGCGAACGTCACCAAAGTCACGAGCGATGCCGAAACAGCGGTTCCTATCCATACCGTGCCAGGATACTTGCGAAGAAGCTTTCAAACAGAAATCACGCCGATTGTTGTTTCGCGGTGTGGGCAATCCGGATGCCACGGAATGTTGACGAAAAACTCATTCCAAGTATTTCAACCGGTGGGTGAACAAGCCGCATCGATCAACGAGCGCAATTTGCTGAACACTTTACGATTCGTCGATGCCGATCGCCCCGAAGAGTCGCTTCTTTTGCATTATGCAGCGCGACCTCACGGAGCACAGCGCAATGCCAGTTTTAATCTGCAACGCGAAGAGGATCGACTGCATTTGGAACGGATCGCCAAATGGATTCAATCGCTCGATAGCATGAAACCCAAATCGACAGTTCCCACAGAGGCTGGTACGGTCGTCCACGCGGCCGGATTTTCTAAGCCAGATACCTCAGCAGCGGTGCAGCATGCGATCGCAAGCCCCGCGAAATTGTCCAGGCCGCCGAAAAGCGGTTCGGCTGGAGTCGTCATCAACGCAAGCGAACTGGCAGAGATCGAGGAAGAAATTCGCAAACTCGAAAAGACCGCCCGAGAGAAACCAAAGGTCGTCGATCCGTTCGATGCAAAGATCTTCAATTCGAAATACCGAAGCGAAGGGGGCCGGCCGGTCAAGTCAGGCCAAACCCCCACGCCGTGATCGGCCGGTCACGGCTCAATCCAAAACCCAGCCTCGGATTAGGCTGAATGTTTACTCTCGAGATCACTAAGAAAACCGGTGAGAAAAACCGAGTTCGCCACGAGCATCATGATCCCGAAAGTGATCATTCCCAGAAATAAGGCTATCCCAAGGTGGACGAATAAGGCGACTGCTAGGATCCAAGGTCTTGTGAGCCGAGGCCAGACCAGAGCTGCGTAGAGGATCTCCCAAAACAGCGTAGCGTGGGTGAGCATCGAACCCAGGAGGGGATAACGGCCAATCCAGGTCATATCCAGCGACTGGTACTCGTACGAAGCAGCGGCGTACCACATCGCCGTGCCATCCCACCACATCCACCCCCGAGCCTTGCCCAGCCCACCGAAAAAATAAATCGCACACAGATGCAGCTGAATCAGACGGGTCGCAACCCTGTTCTGCCAGTGCTCTCCAGGCCCTTGGATCAATCCAAACCGACGATCCAAACTCCATCGATTCCCACAGCGGGAGATCGATAGATACATCGCAAGCATCAGAACGATCTGATCCAATCCGAAGAGGAATGGCGCGAGCCGATGAGCTGTCATTAGGGTTAGGAACCACGCAAGTGGTGTTGTCCATCGCGTCCAGCATCCAAGAGCCATCGCAAGGCCGGCTCCGAGTGCAGCGATTTCATGCACACAAGCAAAACCGAGCGATTCGCGGCCGTCCAAATAAGTCCACTTCCACGCATTGCGGTGCAGCATCGAGAGCGACTCGTGATCCAGAAGCGCCGAAGGTCCAAAGAAACTTTCGAGCCTGAGCAACCACACAAGATGAATGTAAGCGATCATGCAGCCCGTAGCGATGCGAACCAAGGCGAGGACATAAGCATCTGCGGGGGCGAAAAAGAAGGCTTCGAGCGAAGCCCAGAACTCTTTCCAACCATCAAAAAAAAATCGAACGATGCTTGTTGAACTCATGGAGCACCCGCGCTCGGAGGTTCTTCGACCAACTCCGGACCTTCAGGCAAAACGGCCAGTTCGCGAGAATCACCAAGACGAGACGCGCCGCTGAGAATCTGCTCGGGACTCGGCAAAGGTCGCTCCACTCGAAGGATCTCCAGGGCACCAGGATCACCGGATACATCCCCAGAAGCACTTGCTGATTTGAGGATCGATCGCTGCAAGGTCTCGTAGAAGCTGCGGTCGGACTTCCATCGCTGGACGAAATCCGCGTCGGATTTGTCTTGTTCGATCAACTCGGTCGGAGCAAAGCTATTGTTGTAGAACTCAGAGAGCATGAAGTAGCGATGGTACAGGAGTCGAGGCCACTGCTGCATGCGGTCGGGAAACGTCCAAGCATCTGCTCGGAGTCGTCCAGGAGCACTTGGCTGGACTTGTTTCGCTTGAATCGCGACCAAGTGGCTGGGGCCAGGATTAGGCGCGAAGAAAAAATAACCGTGGTCCAAGTACATCCAATCAACGTAGGGCGACAACCAACCGCGTAAACCGAGAAACTCGGGAGCCACCTGAAAGTCGCTTCGAGAAAAAAACACGAGCGGTTCGGCGACAACCGCTAGCAGGTGGAGCAGAATCAATCCGAGCAACCACTTGCGGTAGGCCGGCCTGCATTGGCCAACAAGATCCGAGCGATCGGTCATCTCAAACTCTTCGATGCCGCTTGTTGTTGAATGGTCATCACCAAGAACACGATCAGGCTCATAACCCCCAGTACCGTCGAACCGATTAACCATGGCTTACGCCGCTCGAAAAACTCGTTGATCACAAAATAATCTGGGGGTTGATGCGGAGGCAATCCTGTGTCGACCAAGTAACGCCAGTGATCCAAAACTCTTGCAGGAGGGTCTTGCATCGCGTCCTCTCGAAACGAAGCAAAGAACTCCTCTTCGGTGTGCCCGAATTCAATGGGTGCATTCCAGCGGGACCAAGCCAGCACGGCGGCGGTTGAAAAAGATCCCGCACAGATCGCCAGCAACAAAGCTGGAAGCAGGCGTTGGACCCACGAATAGCTCGTTTCGGAGGCCGATGAACCGACGCCCACCGACGCTTTGGATTTCCCCGAAGAACTCGCTCCTATCCCGGCCTCCTCACCCCATGAATCGATAAGTGGCAGGGTTCGAAGCACCTTCGTAGAAGGCACCTCGGAGGCTTGTCCACACGCAGGGCAAAGAACAGACCCGCCAGCTTGTGCGACCCCGACCGGAATGGTCGCCTCGCATGAACATCGAAGAGCATATTTTGACATATTGATTTACAAGGCCTAGCCAAGCTTACCAGAGTTCCTCAAGGACGATCCCAAAAAAACCATTCGGTTTACGACATTTCCCCCCGTTTGGGTTCATTTGAGCCAAACTCCTAAAATGTGTTGGTGGGCTCGAAGTGAATGCCAATCGGCCGGCATTCTACCCTCGCAAGACTGCTGAACTGTCGAAGCGAGTCATGATTTTTCCCGAATCTTGAGCCTCAATCGAGAACTTCTTCGAAAAAACCACAAGACCCTACCGGAAAACCGGGTGGTAAGGATCCTACGAGGGGGATTCGTCGAGATTGTTTAATCCCTCTACTAGACCAAGCCCTGCGAGTGGGTAAAATTATGGTGCCAAAGTCAACCCCCTCCACGATCTGCAGTTGTCCGCTAATCAACCTAGCGGCATCTTGCAGGCCTCCGGTGAGAAGGTTGACCAGAAACCTATTGGGATTGCCGTTTACCCCCTGAACATACGCCATCCGTACTTACCAAGTCGTTCGAGTCACATAAAGCTCCAGCCTTATAACTTTTTACCCTCTGGCTGGGTACAAACTACAGAACACGACCAAGGAATGACGAGGAAGATCGCGGTTGGGGTGAATCGTGCGAACCAAAGCGGGCTACTAGCCACGCTTGCGATCAATAGGCATTCTGGGCTTCATGGATGGTTTTTTGAGGTCGTGTTCCGCACGAGGTCGCGCGTCTGACGCTGCGCCTTTAGGTTCGCTTGACATTCCCTCGGAAATTTTCGGTAGTAGCGAAAACTCGAACTACTATAGGGATTTCCGTGTGGATTGTCGACGGATTGTTGCTTACCCGACTCCAGATTAGTCGGCATCAATGCCGCGTTTGCTCGGAGCGTTGTTTTTCATTCATTCGTAAAAATTTACCATTTCAAACGGGAGCTTCGTTCGTCAAATCTTGGGTGCTACACTTGCCTTGCCTTTATCAGACCCGCTCGGTTCACGAGAAACCGCTCTGGTCGATCATCGCGGGAATGTTGTAGCAGGATCCTTGAAACGAACCTCTCCTTTTCCCTGCATTCATTTTGTGGTTTGAGGAATTATGACCTTGTTCGACGGCCTGTTGGATTTCGATGATGATCTGCCTCGCAGCGCTGATGACTTGGACGGATTGCACAAACTGTCGCTTGAAGAAGAAGGCGATGATTTGACCGACGCAGTGGTCGATGTTGTGGTCCCCGAGGACCAAGTCCAACTCGAGAGCGAAGACGATTTGCTATCGGGAATGGACGACGTTGAGACTTGGTCGGACGATCCTGTCAGAATGTACTTGACTCAGATGGGAGAAATCCCATTGCTAACTCGCCAAGAAGAGATCCGTTTGGCAAAGAAAATCGAAGTCACGCGACGACGATTTCGAACCAAACTTCTCGAATGCGATTACGTGATTCAGTACGCTTACAAGATCCTGCGCAGAGTCCATACCGGGGAACTTCCCTTCGATCGTACGGTTCAAGTCTCTGTGACCGACCGACTGGAAAAGGACCAGATTCTAGGGCGATTGCCTAGCAATCTAAAAACACTGGACGTCCTGCTCAAACGCAATCGTCGAGACTACCGTGACGCCCTGAGTCGCTCCTTGCCAATCAAGAAGCGAACCGAAGCTTGGGTCAACCTCGCACGCCGTCGACGAAAGGCCGTAAGGTTGATCGAAGAACTCGGTCTGCGAACCCAACGCATCGAAGCCATGATCGGTGTTCTTGAACGATTGTCCGCAAGAGTCGACGAAATCAGACACGATTTGGCGACCCTCAAGTCCCACCAAGTCGCTCCGTCTCAGATCGCTCAACTTCGACGTGAGTACCGCCAAATTCTTGTGGCCACCCAAGAAACCCCCTCCTCGTTACGCAACCGCGTGATGATGGTCAAACGGGTTTTCACCGAGTACCAACAAGCAAAGAAGCAACTCAGCGAAGGCAATCTGCGACTGGTTGTTTCCATCGCCAAAAAGTATCGAAACCGTGGATTGAGCTTCCTGGATCTGATCCAAGAAGGCAACGCGGGGCTGATGCGGGCGGTGGATAAGTTCGAGTACCGACGCGGTTTCAAGTTCTGTACCTACGCAACTTGGTGGATCCGCCAAGCCATCACGCGGGCTGTGGCCGATCAAAGCCGGACGATTCGAATCCCTGTCCACATGGTCGAAACCATGTCCAGAGTTCGAAACGTCTCTCGCCAACTGCTCCAGGAACTCGGCCGTGAACCAACCCTCGAAGAAACCGCTCGCAGAGCCGAAACGACCGTCGAAGAAGCCCGTCGCGTACTTGCGATGAGCCGGTACCCAATCTCGCTCGATCGTCCAGTCGGAAACAGCGAAGACAGCCAGTTCGGAGATCTGCTACCCGATGGTGCGGCCGAAAGCCCTGCGATCGGGGCCGGCCAAGAAATGCTCAGAAATCGCATCAACTCGGTACTGAAGACCCTCAGCTACCGAGAACGCGAAATCATCAAGCTCCGCTATGGACTCGGTGACGGATACAGCTACACGCTCGAAGAAGTCGGACACATCTTCAAAGTGACCCGCGAACGTATCCGTCAGATCGAAGCCAAGGCGGTTCGCAAGCTTCAACAGCCAAGCCGATCTCAAGAACTCGTTGGATTCCTAGACTAGCTAGCAAATCGTCGCGACCTCGACGCACAACGTGATTCCGAAAAACCCTGCCGTTGCTCCAGCTACGGCAGGGTTTTTTATTCTTCCAAGGCCAACCCAGAAGCGTTTGCTAGCATCGAAGATCTCGGAATTCCTTCCGCAATCGTCAAAGTTTAACAGCTAGAATGCCGATCCTTGGGGTAAGCGACGTTAAGCGTTGCTCGTTAGGGGGGCCTAACACCAAAGAATCAATGCAACGATCGGGCTCGACGAACCATCGCCGGGACCGGACTAGCAGTTGACGCACGTTGGATGGGAACCCTCGGCTTATGAAACGAAACTTTCACAAGTGGTTAATCGGACTGCAGATCGGTAGCGTCTTGCTAACCGGCTGCCAACCGACTCAACCGTTCTACCTCCGCGATCGCGCGAACTTTGCCGAATACCTTCAGCACGCTCAGCAAATCGAAATTCCAGATCTGGAAATTGATCCGCTTCCCGAAGCTACCCATGCTTTGGAACCACTGACTCTGGATAACCAGAAGTACGAGTTCCTCGATCTTAGTCTCGAAGAATGCGTTTCTTACGCACTGGTTAACAGCAAACTGATTCGAACGATTCCCGGCACACAGCGTCAGAACGTCGACATCGCCGCGAATATTCTTTCGACTCCAAGCCAGCAACAAAGCTCGGTTTATGATCCAGCGATCACTGCGACGACGACCAGTCCTCAGCAGATCGCAGTTGACCAAAACGGTAATCGGATTCTGCCTCGCGGTGCAGCCCGAGCGAATCAAGTTGGTGGTGTAGAAGATGCCCTCAGTGAGTTCGATGCACAGTTCTCCGCATTCTTTTCCTACAACAATACCGACCGCGCTCGAAACGTCGGGGACAACAACCCCTTCAACCCGACCCCCTTCCGTGGTCGTGACAGTACCGGACAGATGGCATTGTCCAAACGACTTGCCACCGGCGGTGTCGTCTCTGCACGCTCGCAATCGATCTACAGCTTTAACAATATCGAAACCACTGGCCCAGGTCGCGCCGTACCTAGCGATTACACCCAAATTCTCGAATTCCAAGTCCAGCATCCGTTGCTCCGTGGACGTGGGACTTCCGTCAACCGCATTCCGGTCGTCTTGGCTCGAATCAATGAAGACCTGTCACTGGTGGACTTTGAGGAACGTGTGCGAAACCTTGTTCGCGACGTCGAGTTCGCTTACTGGGATCTGTACCAATCCTATTGGAACGTAGAGAACGCTCGCGTCGCCCGCGATAGTGCTGCTAAAGCCTACCACATCGCCTACGAGAAACTTCAAAAAGGTGCTGCGGGGACGACCGAGGCTCAGGCCAAATTCACTTACCACGACTTCCAAGCTCAGCTCGATGCGGCGCTTGCAGGCGGATCCGCCTTGGGTGGAGATCCCGGTCTATTCGGTCGCGAACAGACTCTTCGTATGCTTATGGGTTGGGCCAGCTCCGACGGACGACTAATACGCCCTTCGGATAAACCCGCCATCGGCATGGCCCAATTCGATTTCGACGACTCAATCAACGAGATGCTCAGTCGCAGCGTCGATCTGCGACGTCAGCGATGGATCATCAAACAGCGCGAGCTCGAACTGCTGTCGGCTAAGAACCAGATGCTGGCCAACGTTGATCTCTCTTTCATCTACCGATACGTCGGCGTGGGTGCGTCGCTGTTAGACAAAGGTGGAAATGGACCATTTCCGCCCAGCTCACCGACTCGATCCTCACCCAGCGCTTGGGAGGAACTCCTCTCGGGTGATTACCAAGAAGCCGCTGTCCGAATGGACTTCTTGCCCAACCCGGTCGGTGCCCGACGCGCCAGCAACGATGTTCGCAACAAACAGTTGACATTGGCTCGCGATCATGCACTGCTCGAAGAAAAAGAGATCGCTGCAACGCATCGCATCAGCCAAGTCCTCCGCGAACTCAACAGCAACTACATCCAAATGACCGAACAACTCGCAGCCCTCTCGGCCGCGGACCGATGGGTCAAACTCTATCAGGAAAAATTCAACGCCGGCGAAGCCGGTGCGGAACAGATCATGGACTTGCTCCTCAGAGCCCAACAGAGCCGTGCCAACGCAGGTCGCAACTATGCCCGAGCTCTGTCGGAATACAACAAGTCGATCGTCGAGGTACACATGCTCAAAGGCTCCTTGCTCGAGTACAACAACATCGCTCTCGAAGAAGGACTCTGGCCCGAAAAAGCTTACTGGGATTCCTCCGAGCGGACCCGAGAACGTTCGGCCGCAAGGGGTGTCGAAAGCGGAGCAAGCCGCCCGAGCCTCTCGAGCCGTGGCCAACTGCCGCAGAACCTTGGCACCGCCAACCAAACCGCCACGCCAGGCACCACCGCAGTGAAACCAGCTACCAAATCCGAGCCAGCCGACAAGGAACCAACTCGGCCCGCTCCGGTCGAGCCAAGCGAACCGGTCCCCTTGAAGAAAGCAAGCGGCAGGAAAGTCCAAGCACCCGCGGCACCGAAATTCAACTGGGGAGCTTGAGCGAATCATGAATCATTGAGCGAACAGCGAAAGCTGTGAACGAGAGGCAGGGGGAGTACTCGGGGATGGTCGGCTCTACGGAACCGCCCATCCCTTGAGTCGTTTCTGCACACAAAAACATTCGCCCTCCGTGGTTCAAGAAAAGATCACTTCAAGTCGACGAAGAGCACATGCGAAGGGTTGCCGACGGGCAAGTAGGTGCCGGTAAAATGCAAGCGACCCGTCGCTCGATCCACACGAAACACGGCCACATGATCTGCCCGCTGATTGCAACAAAAAAGATAGTCGCCGCTGGGATCAAACGTGAAACTTCGAGGATAATTCCCACGCGTCCACTCCTCGGTCTCATAACGTAGCGTACCATCCAAGCCCACTGAAAAGATCGCGATGCTATCGTGCAGGCGATTGCCCGCGTACACATAGCGTCCATCGGCTGAAACCAAGATCTCGGAGCAAAAATTGCTTCCCGCATATCCCGCCGGTAACGTCGATAGTGTCTGCCTGTGATCCAACCGCCCTTGTTTCGAATCCCAATCGTAAACGGCGACTGTGGAACCCTCTTCCTCGATCGAATAAAACCACTTGCCATTGGGATGAAAATGAAAATGACGAGGCCCATCGCCGGGCGGCAGAGCCACAAAAGGCTGCTGGCCGGGACTGAGCTTGCCGGTCGATAGATCCAGCTTCCAAATGAAGATCTTGTCCAACCCCAAATCGACATGGAGCACATACTCACCCGAGGGATCGGGACTGATCATGTGGGCATGTGTCCGATCGTGACCGCTGAACGCAAAACTCCCGGTGGCTGCATGCACGGCCCGCGTCGGACCAATCTCCCCAGAATCGATTTTGACATCGGTCGCACGACCCAACGTACCATCCGCCAAAATTGGCAAGACGGCGATCGAGCCGCCGAAGTAATTGGCTACCAGCAAGTACTTCTGGCTCGGATGAACCGATACATACGTCGGTCCAGCCCCGCCAGAATCCACCGTGCAGAGTTGCTTGAGCGCTCCGGTCTTGCGATCGATCGCGTAGGAACTCACCGTTCCATGCTTCTGATTCGGATCCGGAACAATACCCGAGGGTTCGACACGATCGGTTTCATTGGCACTGAAAAGTATCGTCTGCGCCGCATTGGTCGCTAAACAGCTTGGGCTGGTTCCCAAGACGAATTCGCCCCGCAGACTAACCTGCCCTGTCTTGCGATCCATCTCGAATAGATGAATCCCACGACCATTCCCCGGGGGCAGATCGACTTGGGTCGGGAGGGTATCTTTCAGTGGCGAGCTAAACGTCCCAACGTAAAGCAACAAAGGAGCCTGGGGCTCGGAGGGACTCTGGGCGCGGCTCGTGAGGGACGCGGAACAGACCAAGGCCAAAAACAAAACAATCCAATTGCGAGACACCGAATTCTCCAGCTTTCTTCAAAGGGGTTAGTGCGATGCATGGAAGGGGAACACCAAGTCAGAGTGTACCATTTTTCTTTCGAAGAGGCCTCCGAATAAAGTGCGGTTTCCGGTTGGTCAACCAAATCGCTGGATTTCGCCCAGCATTCGATCTGGCCATCGAACCAGCGAATCAAGTATTGGCGACTTGGTTCAAATCCCGGGGTGCAGTGTACTTTACGATGGCCCCAAGGACCTTCCTTTGCAGAGATACGAAAAAGAAGGGTGGCCCTGGCTTGGGCAAGACCTAGTTGGCAGATGCGGGACCGCGATTATCCCCTTAGACAAAGCGGAACAAGCGATCGAGCCGCTCAAGCGGCTACCGTTTCTGCGTCAATTGGTTATCCATAGCCAAAGCGATGATTCACCGAATAACGAGATAATTTTGAGAACGCTACGAAAAGAACTCGAACTAGAGCGTATTCAAATGAAAATTGATCTCAGTTTGTAGCAAGATGCCCTTGCTGCTAACGAATCGCAATACAACTCTGCAACGGCTTGAGAATATTCTCGATGATGTGATTGTCCATCAATTCCCGCATGAGAATCTCTAGGCGATTGAGTTCTCCGACAAACGTTTCGTCCTGAGTTAGAGAGTCGAATCGACGGACCGTTACATACACACTCAGAAGATCCTCAGGGAACTCCGGCCCCTTGGTCTGCAACGAACCATTTCTAGGCTCAAAGTTGATCCTCGCATGCGTCCGGAATGCATCATCCAGCGAAATCTGGATCACCGGCTCATAGCACATGATCTGGGAACCATTTCGCTGAGCCAAGGATTCAAATGCGACCGGCAAGCCCAAGGCATCGCACAAGAGTTGGTTGTGATTGCCGCGGTAAGCAAAGTCGAAACCGTACATCAAGCTCAGGGCTTCGCAATCCAATCGGCTTACCGAAAGCATGTATGGAGCCAGTTCGAGCACCTCGCGGTGCTGCTCCATCGCCTCCTCAATCGACTTGGGATTTACAAAACTGCTGCTCACGCGTCGCAGTTCCGTAGCCACCCATCGATAAGATCCACTCTCTTTTTCCTCCTCGAGAATAAACTCCCCACGCTCGCGCTGATAAAAATGACCCAGCTTGGGAAACCTCCGCTGCAGTTGCTCGAAGAAGTGCAAGACGGCATCCCGGCCAGTCGGCAAATCCATCTCGGTCTGCAACGTCACATTCGAATAAAAATCGTCGCTGTACAAACCGTAGGAACTCATGAATCGATGTCTCTTGGTTGAAATCCTAATGGAGCGCATCCGCAGGCCCGGTTGGCTCGATTATAGATGCCAGACTCAATATCATCAAAGGCTTATAACAGATCGAAGACCTTATTGTCCGTCGCAAGCTCAACACATCGCGGCTTTTGGATGCTACGCGTGTCTAAAACCGCAGCGATCCCTACTGGATCGGGCCCCGGTACCATGGGATTGAAATGAGCCAAAACCAAGCGTTCTACGCTGTGCTTGGAGGCCTGTGAGACCACCGCCGATGGCCAACTGTGCCCTGTATGCCTCGCCATTTTCTGGTCGCTGTCGGCAAAATTGCATTCGTGAACTAGCCAGTCGACACCTTGTAAATAGTCCCAATAATCTGAATCGGCCTCACAAGTTGTGTCGGTTACGTAAGCTAGAGAAACCTCGGGAAAATCCAGGCGGTACCCAACAGCACCGCCGGGATGCTCAAGATCAAACCAAGTGCACCGGGTCTGCCCAAGCTGAAAGCTACGTCCAAGTTCATCCAACGAATGCCACTTGAAGGGCGGAACCACCGGGAAGAGCGACGGGTGAAATAAATGTTCCTTGATCGCATCGATCTTCTCCTGCCTAGCGTACAGATGAATCACTTCCAAAGGTGTAACGCCACCGAGCAGGTCCCAAAAGTAAGTCAGACCCATCACGTGGTCCAAATGGGCATGCGAAAGCAAAATCGAAACCGACTCGGACTTGATCAAATGCTGCAAGCGAAAGACCGACGTGCCCGCATCTAGAATGATCCCCGGTTCAGGAAGAAAAAAACAAGCCGTATGCCTAGTCTCGCTCGGGTGGTAACCCGCAGTCCCTAGGCAATGCAGTTTCATGATCGACGGTCCAAGAGTGATTCGGGAAATGCCCTGATCGACGCTCCATTAGCATACTTAAAAACTGTCCCTCTTGATCCGAACTTCGCCACGTGTGCCAGTGAAAAAGCCGGAATATTTTACCACCCTGGAAATCGCAAAATCCGTAAAAACGCTTTAACTGTCGCATTTCGCAATTACTTGATTCCCAGTCCATTAGGCCTGGGGCTCAAGATCCCTCGAACCCCCATCTGGGCCGGGTCCCGAGCTAGCTTGTCGGCCGTCACTCGCACGTCCTCAATCACCGGTTGCAACCGACGGGTGATCAGTTCGACATTCCCCGAAACCAATCGAATGTTGTCGAGCGTATCGTTGAGCTTTCCGTACATGCTCGGATCGTCGATCAATCGAGCCAAGGTGCCCTGGGAATTATTAAGTTTTCTTGCAAACACCTTGAGGTCCGCTGCAAGCCCTTCGATATGCGTCAAAGCCCCGGCTAGATTGGCGGCGATCTGATCGCTTCGATCGCTGATTGGATCGGTGATTTCAGCCAAGTTCTCGATCGCTCGATTGGCATTGGTCACCGCTGCGCGCACCGGATCGCCAAGCCCCTGGAATTCGCCGCCGATGCTCTCAAGACTGTGGCTGAACTCCTCGAACCCTTTGAGGGTACTCTGCAGTTGCGTCAGGGTCGTCTCAGCCCGCTTGAGCAGCCCAGGAAGTGCATTCAATGCCTCAGCGACAAGATCCGGGATATTCGCCCTTTCGATCTGAGTCCCGATGCGGTTGATCGTTCCGACCGTCACGTTGATGTTATCCAGAGTCGTTTGCATGCGACTTGTCACGTCACGAATCGGAGTGTTATCCCCACCAAAAGTGTCTTGAGCCACGGAAAGGATATTATCCAGCTTTTCGGCCACTCTTTGCAGTGAATTCGCTAAACCCGCCATATCGCCAAACGCGTCTAACGGGTCGGGGACAACCTCACCCTTGGCAATGAAATCCTTCTGACCGATCACCTGCTGGGTCGCTTGCAATTCCCTCTCGTCCAAAATCCCATCCCGTGGGGAACCTGGGAATCCATCGAACCGTGCAAGCAACTCCTTGGAATCCGGCTCGACAAACTCGATGATCGAATCGCCGCTGATGAGCGAACCGGTCTTGATCCTCGGAACCTCTCCGACCATCAGTTCATAATTGCGATCGATCTCCAGTAGCAGATCAACTCCGCCTCCTCGCTGTTTCCTCAGTTCGACTTTAGCCACGCGACCGATCAGCACGCCGTTTTTGCGAACCGGGGTATCAACCCCGACATTCGGGGCGCTCGGAAAGTTGACGGTGAATCGGTATCGTTCCGTCAAAAAATTAGGGACCGCACCGAAGAAAGCGATCAACAAGACACCGATGATTGCTGAGGCTAAGACCAGAACCCCAACACCAAAGCGATAGCCGTTGTCATCCATGGTACTTACTGTGCCTCCCTTCGCGCTATCGTGTCGTGCAATCGAGGGGTTTCATCGACATGCGAACCAACCGAGCTCGACAACAATTCCATCAATCGTTCCCCAGCTTCTCCTCGAACAAACTGCCTGACCCGCCGATCCTTGGACTGCTCAAGCTGCTCAGGGGGGCCATCATAAAGCACCTGAGACTCCCCAGGTAAGAGTCGACTGTAAGGGTAGAGCATGATCACACGATCGGCTATCTTGACCGCCGAATGCATGTCGTGAGTGACCACAATACTCGTCACCGAATAACGCTTCTGGGTCCTGAGTATCAACTCGTTGATCACATCGCTCATGATGGGGTCCAATCCTGTCGTCGGCTCGTCGTAAAGCAACAGCTCAGGTTGCAAAATCAAAGCCCTGGCCAACCCCACCCTCTTGCGCATCCCACCCGAAAGCTGCGAAGGCCGCTTTGGAAGAACGTTGTTCGGCAAGCCCACCTCGAGCAGACGCTGCTCGATCAATTCACTAGCCGTTGCACCCGTCGGAATACCATGCTGGACCAAGGGGAATGCGATGTTCTGCTGGACACTCATGCTGTCGAACAAAGCCGCATTTTGAAACACAAACCCAAATCGTCTCCTTAACTTGGTCAACTCCAGGTCCGACAAACTTCTCAAGTCGCAGCCGTCAAACAGAACGCTCCCTTGCGATGCCGGCAAGAGACCCACCAAGGACTTTAGCAGCATCGTTTTGCCACAACCGCTCTCCCCAATAATCGCAACGGTCTGCCCCCTGGGGATCGACAAATGAATATCGTTAAGGACCACTTGCCGTCCAAAACGAATGCCGAGCCCCTGAGTTTCAATGATCGGAGCAGAACTCTTGGAGCTTTGCGATATCACGGTGGTTACCACGGTCGAACCTCTCGATCCTCACCCTTGCGATTCAAACTCATAACAACTTGGATCCACTCGTCGGCCACAACGCGTAATAAATATTGTCAAGCAGCATATTCAACACAATGTCGACCGCCAAGATCATCACAAAGCTTTGCACAAAGGC
>JBJTAQ010000400.1:0-9383 GCA_046090945.1 Pirellula sp. | reverse complement strand
ATGGGTGCTCGCGGCTCGGATTTGAGCTTCGAGATTGGCCAGATCGACCGGGTACGTTGAGAACCCAGAGGCATCGCCCTTGGTTTTCATCGATCCGGCGACTCGTAAGAGACAGAGTATTGATCGAGCAACCATCGACCAAATTGCGCCGAGCGGTTCACTGATGCCTGCAGGACTTTTTGAATCGTTACCGCTGGGTCAGCAGGCCGATTTGCTCCGCTTCTTGATGGGACTCGGTACCGACCCGGTCGATCTGGCCAATCTCGAAGCTCAAATCCGAGCCGCGAGCACCCATGAGCCGGCCAAGTTTACTTGGACGACCGAGCCTTTGGTCCCCGAGCACTACCCGAATCATACTGAGCACGTTAATCGCGATCGGGTCTACGACTGGTACACCAAACAAGCCCTGCATTTTGCGGGGATGAAAAACAGGCCCACGTGGCTCGAACCCTTCCCGGGTTTGGATGGTGGCAAGTTTGGGCACTGGGGCAACCAGAAAGAGGACACTTGGAAGGGGGACGAGTGGAACCATGTAGATCTTGGTTCGATGCAGAGCAACGTGCTGGTTGGGGAACCGAAGGCTGTGCCCCGTGCCGTAGCGATTCGCATCTCCGCGGATCGCAACTTATCGGCTTGTTTCAATACCGACACGCTAGCTTACGAAGCCGTCTGGTCGGGTGGATTCGTGCGGTTTACGGATGTTAGGCATGGATATATCGATGGCTTTAGGATCGACGGAACCAAGCAAGAGTTGGGGAATTGGGCCAGCAGTTTTCGGAAACTGGTTCCAGGTGCCGAGCAGGCTCGCTATCGGGGAATTTATCGAAGTGGCTCCGAGGTCGTTTTTGCAGTCGAGCATGATTCGAAATTGTACTTGGATCATTTAGGACTGTCGGCCGATGGCCAATGGAAGCGTACGATCGCGCCGGCGAGCGAGCATCCCAAAAAGGATGTGCTTTTAGGTGGCAAATCCCAATGGCCACAAACCTTTCAAACGCCCATTCGCATGGGGCAGGGGAGTGGTTATGTGATCGATACGATCGAGCTTCCCACTGAAAACCCTTGGAACACGCTGATCGCAGGTGGTGCCCATGCTTTCTTAAGCGATGGCAGAGGTGTGGTTGTGAGCATGCAAGGGGATGTTTGGTTGGTCTCGGGTCTTGATACCCAGACGGCAACTTGGAAAAGGATCGCTGCCGGGATGCATCACCTACTCGGTGCGGTGGTCCACGAGGACAAGATCTATACGCTCGGTCGCAATCAGATCACCCGCTTGCACGATCTTGATGGGGATGAGGAGATCGACTTTTACGAGTGCTTCTCGAACGCTTATACAACCTCACCATCGGGTCATGATTACCTTTGCGGGTTAGAACGCGACTCTGAAGGCTACTTTTATTTTGCATCGGGCAACGAGGGATTGGTGCGAATCAGTCCAGATGGTCTTACCTCCAGCATCATCGCGACAGGATTCAGGAATCCCGATGGGATCGGTTTGTTGGACGACGGCAGTTTGACCGTACCGTGTTCGGAGGGTGATTGGACTCCGACATCCATGATCTGCCTGATCACTCCTAGCGAATCATCCGATGTAGCGAATCGTTACACAACGACTCCTCCGCCGTTTTACGGATATCGCGGACCACGCCCGAATCAGAGGATCGAGTTACCGCTGGTGTATTTGCCTCGTGGAATCGACAACTCCAGCGGTGGGCAATTGCAGGTTCACAGCTCAAAGATCGGTCCGCTCGACGGTCAGATCGTGCACACATCCTTTGGCACAGGAACGATGCACTTGCTGCTCAGAGATCGAGTTGGATCGCAATGGCAAGGAGCGTTTAGCCCTTTGCCAGGCGATTTCAGGTCTGGAACGCATCGCGCGCGAGTCCGTCCACAAGATGGCTGCATCTATGTCACGGGAATGCACGGTTGGGGGACCTACACACCCACCGCCGGTTGTTTCCAGCGTCTGCGGTACACCGGTTCGGGCGCAATCCTGCCGACAGGTTTCCATGTGCATAAGAATGGAGTCCGAGTCGATTTCTCGAGTTCGATCGACGTAGCCAAACTCAAGGACCTGAGCAAGCACTTTGCTCAATGTTGGAATTATCGGTACTCGCCAGCCTACGGCTCGCGCGAGTACTCGGTCCTGCATGAAGGGGCTATGGGTCACGATGTTTTGGACATCCGGTCGATGACTCCTTCAGCAGACGGCAAGAGTGTTTTCTTGGAGATACCCGATCTGCAACTATGCAGCCAACTTCACTTGCTCATCGACATCGGCAGTTCCAAACCTTGCGAATTATTCGCCACCGTCAACGCATTGGACGAGCCTTTCGAATCACCGCACCTAGTCGCTAGCAATGCGATCAGCAAAAAAATGCCCCACCCAATGACGCGCGATTTGGATTGGTTGACCAGACGGGTCGCTAATCCTTGGCAGAAAAAAATCGATGGGGCCAGAGAGATTCAGATCCAGGCGATGGATAATCTGCAGTTCTCGGAGAAAAAACTACAAGCAAAGCCTGGGGAGGTCCTTAAGCTGAAATTTACAAATCCCGATGTTGTTCCTCACAATTGGGCATTGATCCAACCCGGAAATCTCGATCAAGTCGGCGATCTTGCGAATCGGTTGATCGGTTCCCCGGAAGCTTATCTCAAACAGTACGTGCCAGACTCCGACGCCGTGATTTGCTATACCGATATCATTGAACCCGGTGCGGAGTTTTCGATCTATTTCAAGGCTCCCGAAAAACCCGGTCGCTACCCCTATCTATGCACCTTTCCCGGACACTGGATGGTCATGAACGGAATCCTCGAAGTCGGACTGTAGAAAAGCACTGGAGGGCACTGATGAACGAGCAAACGCACCCAGAATCGGCACCTTATGTCTCCGTCAGATGGCAAGGTGACGCGCTGGGTCATCTAGAACTATTGGACCAAACGCTTCTGCCCGAGAGCATCGAGATGATCTCGATTCGCAGCGTCGAACAAGCGCATGAGGCGATCGTTTCGCTTCGCGTTCGAGGAGCGCCAGCGATTGGAATCGCAGCAGCTTATGCCGTCGTCACCGGCATGCGAGAACTCATCGAGCAGCGAACTGAAATTGGCCAATCCGTTCAACGAGCAAAACGGCTCTGCGATTACTTGGCCACCAGTCGCCCGACGGCCGTAAATCTATTCTGGGCTTTGGATCGGATACGACGAACGATCGACCGCAACAGCAACGTCGCTTCTGCAGTCGAGCTATCCAATCAACTCCTGCGGGAAGCCCGACAGATCCACGACGAAGATCGACGCATGTGCCATGCGATCGGCGAATTCGGCGCATCTCTTTTTGAGCCCGGCAGCGGAGTGCTAACCCACTGCAATACAGGCGGCTTGGCAACCTCGGAGTTTGGGACCGCCCTGGCCACGATCCTCACGGCTCATTATCAGGGCAAACAGGTACAGGTTTACGCCGATGAAACACGCCCGCTGTTGCAAGGGGCCCGGTTGACCATGTGGGAGCTCAAGCAGCATCGAGTTCCGTGCACCCTAATCTGCGACTCGATGGCCGCTCAAGTCATGCGGGAGGGCAAGGTCCAGTACGTGATCGTCGGTGCCGACCGGATCACCGCCCGCGGCGATACAGCCAACAAGATCGGAACCTATGGATTAGCGGTTTTGGCCAAACATCATCAGATTCCATTTTTTGTCGCCGCACCTTCGAGCACCTTCGACCTTTCGATCACCGACGGAGCGGACATTCCTATCGAGCAACGCAAGCCTGATGAAATCACATCCGCCTTCGGAAAACGCACAGCCCCGGCGGATATTCAAGTCTACAATCCAGCATTTGATGTCACCCCAGCCGAGCTAATCACTGCGATTATCACCGAAGTGGGTATCATTCACCCGGTGGACGAAACGAGTGTACGTCGGGTTCTCGAGCGAGCTTAGATATCCCCCAAAATCTTGGAATCCAAGGGGGGGATTGCCAATCGATCAATAATACGGCAGTGAAACTAACGTTGTATCCTAATCAGCTTTAACTCCAGGATTTTCCATGTCCAATCGTTCCGCGGACGACTCCATCCATTCGAAATACGAATCCGATCGAAAAGCGATGCTTGTTGCCAACGTGCTGTCGATCGCTATCCCCTTGGTAGTCGCTCTGCTACTTGGGATACCCACCAAATTAAACCTCGGGACATGGACCCAGAACTTGCCGCATCTGATCGGTGCGATCAACACCGTCACAAGCGCAGTGTTGATGATCGGATGGCTGGCGATTCGCGCAAAGAATATCGCTCTGCATCGCAGCGCAATGCTAACGGCCTTTGGACTCGGTGCGGGTTTTCTGGTCTGCTACGTGATCTACCATTTGACCAACCCCTCGACCAAGTTCGGTGGTGAGGGGGCCATCCGAACTGTCTACTATTTTGTTCTCCTATCGCACATTCTGCTCTCGCTCGTCGTGCTACCCTTGGTACTAAGAGCTCTATGGTACGCTCTTCTCGAACGCTTCGATGACCATCGGCGATTGGCCAAACTCGCCTATCCAATTTGGCTATACGTGTCGATCACGGGTGTCATCGCCTATTGGATGATATCGCCTTACTACCAACACTAGGCACGCTTGGTCGCGTAGAGCTCCGCATAAGCAATCGCCCAATCATCCACAGCTTTGTTGAATCGCTCGATGTCGACTTGGCCAAGTGGTTGATAGAAAGCCCGAGTCAGGAGCTCTCGGTCGGCGATCGTCCCCTTGGCTTGTAGATCAAGCACGTAGAACTCATTAATGGGTCGAACCACCAACTCGAATCGAGAGTACTTGTTGGATCGAACCCCCCTCTCGATGACAAGATCGTCTCGGGTGCAAGCACTTCCCCACCCGGTATCGCCGAAGACCGATTGATATCGAAACCCAGGAAACATATCAATCATCTTCTTGACAACCGACTCGATCCGTTCAGTCAAATCCAAGCGGTATTTGGCATGCAATCGTTTGTGCTCTTCGGCTTCCTGCCGCTTGCGCTGCTCTTCAGAAAACAACGATTCGGCTTTACTTGCTCCGCGAGCAACAGCCTTCTTAAGACGTTCTTCAAACTCCGACATCGTCATCCCCGGTAGCTTGCGGGTCGACTCCTTTAGGGGCCGAATCAGCCGGTGGTTCACTCGCTGTGTCTGAGGCCGCCGGAGGTGGAGGCATCGGAGTTTGCGACTCGGAAGTCTCCCCAGTCGAAGGACCTTTCTTGAAGAATTGCATCAGGTCACCGAAGGATCGCAAAGGCTCTTTACCCTGCTGCATCGCCTCGGAGATCGGCTTTTCGGGAATTGGCCTGGAGATTTTCACTTGTCGCTGCGGACGCGACTCAGCAGTTTCGTTGGTCTTGCCCACGTCTTGTTTGCGCCCGAAACCCCGAGAGTTTCCTGGACCTCTTGATCGACGGTCGTCAGGCCGACTGCCGGGACGATTGCTCGGTTTGTCGCTTCGTACTTCCGCACCACCTGGGTTGTTAGCGGGTCGGTTCTGGCCGCGACGATCCTGGCGCTGAGCGCGATCCTGACGATTGCTGCGATCCTCCCCAGGCCCACTCGTCGATGGTCGGCGCTCGGAAGACTCCGTCTTTGAACCCGGTGGACGCATGGTCAAGGCCACGCGTTTTTTACTGCTGTCCGTATGGAGAACCCAAACCGGAATCACATCGCCGACTTGCACGAACTGATGGGCATCCTCGACAAACGACTGCCCAAGTTGGCTGACGTGGACAAGCCCAGTGCAATCCGGCCCGAGCTCAACAAACACGCCGAAGTTTGCAATGCCGATAACCAGAGCAGAGAGCATCGTGTCGGTTTCGAGCTTATCCATCGACGGCACGTTGCTTCGAAGAGGGATCGGGTATTGAAACTCTCGACCGTCAGCAAACGGGAACTGTAGCGAACGTGAGACCGACAGCAGTTTGTGACGCCCAACTTGCCAGCTGCGCGCAAGCTTATCAGCATCGATCGCAAGCGTCGGTCGCTCGAGCGGCTTGTCGTAAATCGGAGGCATTGCCACCACAACCCGAGTCGGTCCGGTCGAAGATCCGTCCGATCGGTCTGATCGGTCCGATCGATGATCGGTCGGATCGGTCGGATCGGTCGGATCGGTCTGATCGGTCTGATCGGTCTGATCGGTCTGATCGGTCTGATCGATAGTCGAAGATCGGTCCGATCGGTCTGATCCGTCTGATCGATGATCGGTCTGATCGGACGGATCGGTCTGATCAGACTCCATGACTCCAAAGTTTGGATTGATTTCTTGGTCATGAGAATCGAATCCGTAAGCCTCGACGCTATCGGAGTTCTCGTTGGTTGTCCCATCGAGGGTCATGCTCTGGGCGGCAGCGACTGCCTCGGCGATTTTCTCGTAATCGGGCTTCTGCCAGCCCTCAGGACAAGCGGCCGGCGCGGGGAGTTGTGCGTGAGCCACGAGGCGTTCGGCCAAGCGGTAATCTTCGGGGTGAATGATTGTACCATCGAGCGAATTTTCGCTTTGGTAGACTCTCAAAAACCCTATCGCTTGTCGCGCCTTGTTTTCGGCGAGAGATTCCTTTAGGAATTTCGCCAGCGATTCGCGATTGCTGATCGTTCCCTTGGGCCGCTCCTCGACAAGCCGCTTGGCCGTCGCGTCATCCATACCCGGGATTCGCTTAAGGACTTCGATGTCGGCCTGATACATATCCACACCGGCTTTGGTAATGGCCGAGGAGATGGCTTCTTGCAAGGCAGATTCGAGTTCAGCTTGTGGCAGCTCACGTTGGTAGGAACCCAGTCGCAGTCGAGCCGGTTCGATCTTGAGGATTTGTCGCAAGGGGTCTTGAAGCTTCCAAGCCAACCACACGGCAGCGCGGTGCCTGCGAGAGATTTTCGGCAATTCTACCAGAGAGTTCCTTGAGGTGCAGAATGCATCAGCACCTTGGCGATCAGCAAATGTCCAGTAGAGTGTTCCCTCAGCAGACTGTTTCATCAACTCGGCTACGGAGTGGATCAAATAGCGGCGGGCATGTCCGTTGCTGATCGCTACCAAAGTGACTTGATGCTCGTGGACCCACTGACCAAGCTGCGTGACGTTTTGTGCGACGACATCGGGTTTTGAGGAGTTGCACACAATATCGCCAGTCATGAGCAGCGAACCTTGGGCATCCACGACCGCTACGGCCGCTGTTTTTTGTCCGACCGCATCGATCAAAAGGATTCGATGACCGTGGACAGGCCGCTGCAACATGACCGTTTCAAGGTGATCAACGGCAGATTCGATCAGTGCTTGGTTGGCATCCTCTTCTAGAATCCCAAGAACATCCTGCTGTAGTTTGGGGAGCAAAAACTCTTTGAGTCCGCTGTCGGCGACTTCCATCAAGAGCGGGTGCATTGGATGTCGGCCTGGGCAGAGCGAATCGCGACACAGTTGCACCAGTGGCTTTGTGTCGATTTGAAACTGCAATTGGATGATTTGCGAGCGCAGACCTCGCGAAAGCATCAGGATCTGAAATGGCGTAAGCTCTCGGAGGGGCTTGCGAAGCTTGGCATAGGATTCGAGGATACCGCGAAGCCATCGTCGACGCCTTTGGCGAGGCGATAACTGCTTGTCGCTCAGACTCTTTGTCTTGATCTCCCGCGTTTTTTTCCGTTCGCTTTGAAACGAAGCAATTGACGGTTCGGATTTCGATGGCTGGGGCTGAGCATTGCCATCGAGAACCGATTCCGCATCGGCAGTCGTTGCAGGCTCTTGCGTTTGCTCCAAAACCAGTGGAGTCGCATCGCTTTGGACTTCCGAGCTCAACGCAACGGTGGAGGATTGTTGACTGGAATCTTGCGAAGTCTGCTCGACCGACTGGCCAATTTCTGCAGAGTCTACAATCGATTCGGAAGCGGAAACTTGCACCGACTCACTCTCCTTGGATGGCTCTGGCAAGATCTTGACCGATGCGACAGCGTTCTTGATCAAGGCCCGCTGAAGAGTCAGCATCAACTGGGCGTCCTCACCGAGCAGCAGTTGCAACCATCGTTTGACTTTTGGCATCAGCACCTGAGCATCCTCTGCGCTGATTCCGGCTTGGTTTTGAACCCAAGCTTGGTAATCTTGAACGTTCTCACCTCGATGCAACAAGATCGCTTGGCCGATCTTTTCGATGTTCGGATCGGAGTCAGCAAAGGCTTTGGCGGTCTTTCGTCCTCGAAGATTCTTGACGATCGCGTCCACCTGGGAAATCGATGTGCACTGACTGACGACCTGGGAGATCACATCGGTCCAAAGTCCATCTTTCTGGAGCGTCTGCGCGATCTGTTCTTTATGGTCGGACAACGATGCCTCATAGAGCACCGAGCGCTTGAGCCGAGTGAGGGTTTTGCTATCGAGTCCACCGAGCTCGTCGGGCCGATAGGTTGCCAAATAGTTCGGCTCATACCCTTGGATCAGTAGTTCGACGGGGAACCGCAGCAACTCCTCCGGGAGGTGCATGTAGCGGGAGATCGCGGGTAAATCTTTCATAAAGGTCTGGTGGGATTCATTGTGGCGGCAATCAATGCCATCTAAATGTAGGATTTACAAAAGTTCAGAAGCCTAAAAAGCAGGATCCATTCCGCCACGAGAACCGCAACCGACAAGTGGGGGAACTTGGGAATCTAGGGCAGAGGGGGGTAGTTGTCAAGGTTCGGGGCAAACTGTGGGCGGGGATTCTCCCAGAGCCGCATTTTGCCTGGTTTACCATGCGGCCAAAAGATTCGCATCAAGGGTCGATTTTTTGCTCAAGGGATCTCGGGTTTGGACCGATGTTTTCAGTGAAGAAAAGGCTCGATGGGGGACAAAACGGGTCTAGCTTTCGTTGAATTGCGAACGTCTTTTTTCTCGACTATCTCTAGAAAACACTCTCCCCCATGAATTCTCCTGCTGCTTCGACTCTCCTGATCGATTCCATTCTGACCAGCATTCCAACGAGCGAACCGATCGGTTCGGCTGCGTTTACCGTCTCAGCTCCGACGCCGATGCTTTGCAATCCAGTCGCCCCGGCGAGCCAAAATCCTCCACCGAGCCATCTAGTCACCCAAAACGGCTTGAATGAGCGTGCTACGGTTCGTCTTTCTGACCTGATGGATGCTTTTAAAGCGTGTCTTGCAAACGAGCTTATTTGGATCGAGGATTTCAGCGACGACCCTGTCGAGATCTCAAGGGACTTGAGCGAGGTTCTCCAAGCATTCGCTGAAATACGTCGTCATGATGTCGGAGAGGCTTAAACAGCCTAGGGATCTCGATACAGGCTAAAACAGATCTGGGGTGATCATTTCGGGTTCGATCAAAGCAGGCCCTTGATTGCGAACCGAATTGACTTTGCTCGAAACACGCGTCGGCTCCAAGGTGC
>JBJTAQ010000399.1:0-1319 GCA_046090945.1 Pirellula sp. | reverse complement strand
GTCCTGCAATCGTGGCCATCTGATTACCGGTTTTGGTCAGCAATCGGACCTCTTGGCCAACGGACAACCCCGCAGACTTGGCAAGTCCCTCATCGCACCAGACCTCTGGATCGCTCGATGCGGAGTCACTGTAAGGGTCTTTGCCGGAAACGTGCTGGACATTTCGAACCTTTTGGTCCTCGGCAAAGTCGACGCCCAAGAGTTGCACTCGAAGCTTGCGATCCGGCTTGCCCTCTGCGTCGAGAGTTGCAAGGGTCGAGTACCTGCGCACAGACGGGGAAATAACCGCGATCCCCTCGATCTCTTTGAGGAATAGCACCTCTCGAATATCGAACGAGCCACCTCCGGCCGCTTGGATCTCGAGCTGTGCATTACCGGTTACGTTTTGTACCATCGCTCGCTGAGCTAGCTTGGCGCTATCCGAAGCGATGTAGGTGGCGACAATCGCACCGGCACCGATAATGATACTCAGTAGAGTCAGCAACGAACGGGCCGGCCGGCTTTGTAGTTCCCTGAGCGAAAGTCTCGAAAGCGCCATGGCTATTCTCGATCAGCCTGTCGCGTTTTGAACTGAAGATGCATGGAAGACCGAGGCATTGGCATCGAAATCTTCCTGAGCGATATCCCGCTCGATATTCCCATCCTTGAACTTCAAAAGCCGAAATGCGCTTCGAGCAACCGTCGCGTCGTGAGTGACCATGACAATCGTCTGTCGCGAATACATAGCAAGATCACGCAACAGCTCAGTGACGCGTCCGCTTTGACGGGAATCGAGATTGCCTGTGGGTTCGTCAGCCAGCAGGATCACCGGTTCGATCGCTAGAGCACGAGCGATGGCCACTCGCTGCTGCTCGCCCCCCGATAATTTCGATGGTACGTGATCCATGCGGTGACTCATCTCGACACGATCAAGAGCCAATTGAGCCCGTTCCTGCGCTTGCTTCCAAGGGACTCCATCGAGTTGCAGCGGGAGGGCGACGTTCTCGATCGCATTCAGGGTCGGGATCAAATTGAATGCTTGAAAGATAAAGCCAACCTTTCGCCGCCGGAGCAAAGTCCGTTGATCGTCATCCAAGTTGCCTATGTCGACGCCATCGAGCAAAATTTGACCAGATGTCGGCGGTTCGATTCCCCCGATAATGCTCATCAAGGTGCTTTTACTCGACCCACTCGGACCCATCAAGGCGACAAACTCGCCTGCATCGATCTTCAGGTTAACCCCTTTGAGAACATCGACCGCCAGGTCTCCGGCTCCGAATTGTTTCGTCAGGTTTCTGACCTCGATGATCGGCATCAGGAATTGGCACAAGGAAGGTATG
>JBJTAQ010000398.1:0-5687 GCA_046090945.1 Pirellula sp. | reverse complement strand
GCAAGCTTCGCGATTTGATCAAGGGCATCCTCCAGCCGACCCGATTGAACAAGTCGCTGCATCATTCGAGTGCGAATGGCAGACTCCCTGTCTTTCAGGGAAGCGTCGGACTCGCACACTCCTAATGCTCTTGCCTGAGCGGAGATGATCCTTCCGAGAAGCTCGTAAGCCCCCTGAGATTGGTCGTCCGGTAACGCCTTGTCCAAAACTTCCGCTAATCGGACTTTCTGTTCCCGGTTTTCGGGGTCCAGGAGCAGAAACCTCTCGATTGACATCGCGGACTTCATCCAGTCCTGACTCTCCTCGAACCCCTTTGCTCGCTGTTGAATCGCATTCGAAACTCGCCCCATTTGCGCTTGATGGAGGAAGTACAAAACTGGGGCAATGACCGCGACGCTCACCAATGATAATATGAAGAGACGCCAGTTAATCTTTAACCGTTTACGGGTCTCAGGAAGGGATCGCTTGTGAATCTTCATTTGGGCTTTGAGATTGAAATCGTGCTATTGAAAAACAAAGGCCCACTTACCGTGAGCCTTTGCGAATGTTCAAGTTTACAGTCAAAAGCTTTAAAGGAGTTGAACCTTAAACCTTGGAAGCATAGTAGTCCCCATAGTAGCTTGCATATTCACGTACAGGTACGCCTGAAAGCACAGAACCAGCGACCTTTGCTCCGGAAGACTCAAGACGGTGGTAAGCTTGCACAAGTTGCTCTATGCGACTCTTGTCTCGAAGGGCACACATCAAAACCGCATCGGCTACCTTCGCAAAAAGCAGAGCTTCGCTAGCAGGAAGAACAGGCGGAGTGTCGATAACAATATAGTCATACTCTTCGCGAGCCTCTTCGATCATCTTTTCGAACCGACCATTGCTCAAAATCCTGTGGGGACTCCCCTTGAGATAACCTGATGTCAAAATGTGAATCGAGTCATTCCATTCCCGATCCACCAAGTCCCTCCATTCGGCAACTCCGTTCAGGTAACCCACCAAACCGGCGGTCATGGGGCGCCCGAACACGTGGTGGACGTCGGGTGCTCTCAAGTCGCCATCGATCAGGAGAACTTTGCTGGATGTCGATCGAGCCAAACTAACCACCAACTGGCATGAGACGCTGGTCTTGCCTTCGCCAGACAGTGCACTTGTGATCGTGAAAACCTTACACTGCCGTAAGTCCTCGCGGAGCGTCAACGTGGTCGAAAGAGAGTCTACGCTTTCCTCGAACAATCTCAGTTCCCTCGCATGCGACCTTCGTTTCTTTGTCAACTTGCCTGTGGTAGCAACGGGAATCGTAGATATCTCACCAAGTACCGAAAGTCGGCTTCGGGTTTCGAGTTGATTAGCGTCGTCAACCTTTCGCGAACGCAACTCCATGAGAACTCCGATCAGAAATGGAAAGAGCATCGCCAAAGCAGTACCGCCAGCAAGAAGCTTGTAGGGTAATTCCTCCAACGGGATCTTCGGCGCAATAGCTCGCTCCAACTCGCGAACATCGTCAATAGCATCCCTCTCGGTCGACAACTTGATCCGTCGTTGGTGAACGGTTGCACGAATGGTGTTCCACTCTTGCAAATCAGCTTCCGCAAACTGTAGGTCTACCGACGTCGCGCTGGATTGTTTCAAAGATGTCAAATAATCTTTGAGCTGCGCCTCGAGCACATCGCGTTTGGTTCTAAGTTCAGCAATTTCATTCGTTAGAGCAGCGATCCTACCACGCCTATCATCGGTCGACGTCACTTTACCTCGGTCCGATAGCTCCTTGCGCCTCAACTCGCGAATCCTTTTGAACTCTTCATCCAGAAAGTCCACACGACGTTTCGCCTGCACATAGATTGGGTTTTTGGGGCCTATGGAGGTGTTCAGATCGAGATCCTTGAACTGAAGATTTGCATTGTCAAGTTGCTGCTTGGCTGCCAAGACGACGACATCCTTATCTAGGACTTCATCCGATATAGCCACTTCGCCCAAAGGGTCGGTTTGCTTACCCTGCTCGCCCATGTCCCGATCGTAGGCGGATTTGAGCTCCGCTAAATTCAACTGTAAAATCGACAACTGGCTAGCTAATTCCATCCGCTGCATGCGAATGCCATCGAGATACGTTGTGTCTATTTTCCCGGATTCTGATTCGCCCAATACAGTATCAGACTTTACCGACTGCACACTCAAATCTCGAACACGTTGCTTTGCGGCTTCGACCTCAGACTCTGCTTTGGCAAGTGCCGCTAAGACGTTTCGCTCTTGATTCGAGGTCCTTATCTGATCAATCGAACGCCGGGATCTTAGATACTCGTCTACCAAGGTATTCACTACATTCGCAGCAATCCTCGGATCCTGATCCTGGAACTTGACGTCCATGAGGCGATTTCCTGCCGACGGAGTCACTTTGACCTCCTTCCGCAATTCTCCAACAGGATCTTTCGATCGAGCGAGTTTGGGAACTGCCGCAACCGCCTTGTCTGCGACTACTTTCTCCAAGACACTATTGCTGAACATGATCGCCCGCTGCAAATCGATATACTCCGGACTCGATCTTGCGACATTATCAGCGAAAACAACGTAGTTCGATGGGTCAACCTCCAGTCGAAATCTTGCCTCATAGGTAGGCTTAAAAAACGCAAGAATCCCAGCGCTGGTAATCACCGTTAGGAGCAACCCCAGAGGGATCATCCATTTCCAATGCTTCCTGAAAACACCAAGGAAAAACAACGAATCAAGCTTGGGCAAACTAATGTTCGCAGAGTCCCTTGCGACGCTATTCGCGATACGACGCTTCGTAGCATCCTGAGAACCAAGACTTCTTGCATTAAACCCTGAACCATCACTCATCGAGCGCACCCCTGTTGTTCCGCGATCTTACCCTACGTCGTGTTTTCAAAAACCGATCAAGCCCGCCGTAACGCGACTTGTTCGAGTGTTTGAGCATCTTGTATAAGCCATCTTAAATACACTACGAGCAGTCCGAACAGCCCTGCAGCAATCCCAATCATGAAGTAACCCGCTAAGTCGTGAGAGAATTTCCGAGCCCATTCCCCACTCAACCACTGATAGCAAAGGCCTGTAATGACGATCCGAGCCATGTTCGCAATCAGTGCAATCGGGATCGACGCCAGCACAATAATCACGCCCTCCCACCAATTCCGTCTTGCCAACATGGCGTAAACGTAGGACAACGCGAACACACCCACGAAAATCCGCAGCCCCGAACAAGCCCGCTCAACCTCGAGCGTCTGCTCGCCGAGCAATATCGTCGTGCCTTCGGAGATCGCAGGTTGCCCAAGTAGCTGAAGTGTGAACGTGCTCGCCCTGGTCGCGATCCACTGTAGCGGCCTGCTCAATTCACTTTCCACTCTAAACGGCAGAGGAACCATAAAAAATAGAAAGGCCATGGCCGGTAGCGACCAGAAGAAAACCCCTCGGCCGCCTACAACCCAGACCAAAGCAATCAGGGCCAGCGGAATGGTCCAGCCATCCATCGAATCAAAAAAAGCCCAACGGGAAATCACCCGTAGAACAACAACCGCAAGCAGGAGAATCAACCCGCCCACATGCAAACCCGCTCGAAACGGAGGGCTTGAGTCTTTGAGATTCCAAAGCAGATAACCAACAATAGGAATCACAAACCAGCCGTGCGAGTAATCGGGTTCTTTGTTCCAAGCAGAAATCAGAAAGCCCCATGTAGGCCAGTAAGCCCAAGCCACTAACGCCGCAGCCATCGCTAGAAACCCAAGAACATACCCCAAAGGAATGCTTGGGTAATTCCAAGTCGACTTGTCAACGGATTTGCGAGCTGATTCAAGCTTCACATCGGAATCCAGTGGCGCTACGATCTCCTTCTCCTTTTCCGACCGCCGAAGATCTGTCTCCTCGCCTCGAAAGAGTGGATCCAGAGAAACAGCGGGCCGCGATGCAGAAGATCGTCTTCGACGATTGTTCATAACCGGTTGTATAATCCTGTTAAGATCCGAAAAAACAATTGTAGACAGGAACTGAGCATCGTAAGCATAAACGAATCTGGAATCAGGTCAACTCATTACGTAGCGTTTTGATTGAAATCGGCTGCTCGCGCAAATCAAATACCGCTCTGAGCCCCACTACCCTAGGGCGGATTAGCGAGCATAAACTGAATTTAACGGCGATCTTGAGACCCGGAGAGGGCCAAGATGAAACCGCAGTTTACCAAAGAAGCGAGGTAGTTTTCAGGGGGTTAAGGCGGTCTACCAGACCCGCCACTAGGGTATCCCTCGAACGATGGATGGGCCGACTAGCTTGGTAAACCACACAGGAAGTTTCTGCCATGCCTTGATCAGCTTTTGCTTGCCTTGGGAGTCTGGTCGCATATCCGCAGGATTTCCCTTTCGTACGTAATACTGCCAAACGGCCGGATGAGCTTTGGCCCCCCATTGCTCTTTAAACTTGTAAGTCCCGCTATCGAGCGAGCTTCGACCAAAGTCAAACAGCGTTGAACCTTTTTCGATAGCTCGGTCTAGTAGCTTCGAATACATCCAAAGGTTTGCACCGGTGGTGTTGAACACTCGAAGTGAACTGGCGCTAGGGACTTGGCTGGTCCCGTTCTTATGGATCAACAAGGCAACGGCTATAGGCTTACCCTGCAGTCTGACGACAACCAATTCGGCAACCTCGGAACCAAAGCAACGGAGAATGGATTGGAAAAGTCGTTTGGAGTAAACCGGTGTACCCAGGTCTCGCATGTTCGTGGCGAAGACGGCGTAAAACTCCGGCAACAGATCCTCCGATCCGAATACCAATTCGAACGGATTTTCCGATGTCTTCTTGATTTGACTGCGAAGCTTACTTTTATAGGATTTCATGAGAGCCTCAGGCGACTCTGGTAGGGCTAGCCTCATGTGGACCTTATCGGTTCTAGAGACCGTCAGCTTGGGATGCTCGATGGGAACCTCATGACGCAATTCCAAGTGCTTGACGTCCAACTTGTCGGCAAGCTCCACGGCCCGATCAACGAGCGAGCAGGCAACCTGAGAGGAAGTCGCCCAAAGCCCCCCGGAGTTTAAGTACGGAAGCGATACAAGAAAACGCCCGAACATTCGGCTTGACACGACGCATAAAGGCAAAATCCCTGCGACAGCGTTATCAGACGTCTCAACGTACAAAACCTCAGAAGCATGCCCTAATCCCTCTCGAAGCACCTCCAGCCAAGTCGAATCATGCCCGGACAACCTTGGCCAGATTGCGTTTTCGACCGGTAGCGATTTCGGAAAACTTGCGGAAACAGTGATACTAATTCCTAACGCCCTCGCGAAATAAACTAAGGTAAATGTTACACACAATCAGTCGGGCCTACCTAGATTTACTCGGAATCACAAGTAATCCTGCAGGCGATGAAACGATACAATCCCCAAAGCTATTGCAGGTCGTGAATTCAATCTGCTCTCTAAAAGTTGCTATCAACCTTAGCGGAACAAAGTCCTGAGTATTTGTCGCAGATTCTAGAGGATTAATCGAAACACGGTAGACGGTTCTATCGTTCCCGCGCGCCCAAACATCGACCTTCGGGTCAAATTGGTCATCTCTTGCAACCAACAACCATGAAACCAATCCTATTTGGTTTAACTCCTTGGGCAAACCAACCACCCAACTCCCCAACTGCTTTCCCCCGACCTTGCTAAACCAAAGTCCGTTTTCAGCCTTTGCGGTCTCGGTGACTCATCGGC
>JBJTAQ010000397.1:0-7350 GCA_046090945.1 Pirellula sp. | reverse complement strand
TCCATGCCTCGGTCAATCCCCGGCGTGATGTTAGGGCATCGGCCTTTGAGAGACTTTACAATTGGACCAAGACGCCTCAGTCGGGTGAATCCTTTCTGAGTGACTTTTATTTGACGCATTTGGATTTTTTTGCCATCGCTAGTTTTTCAAAACTTGGCGTCGAGAACCCTGCTAATATTGCTTGGTACCCGTTGTTTCCCGCTGTCGATCCTGCAAGTGCAACGTCTCCTATAGCGATCCCGAAACGAGCTTGGCTTGAGAATTGCCATATCCGTTGGTTTGATCGATTATGCAGTGTCGATGGAATCTCTTTTATAATCACCGCATCGTCGACCAGCCCGGACTGGATTTTGAACCAACTCAATCGAGGTTTTCGTGAGTTGTTCGTCCAGACGACTCGCGAAGAAACGGTTTCTGGCGGCTTGGGATCTGGGGAAGGGGGTACAGGTCAGCTTCCCTGGTACAGTCCCATGGAATTGCTTGCAGCAATTGGAACTCGAACAGAAGAAACCCTTGGGGCTTGGATCCCGGCCCCGGTACAAGGAATCGTCTTTCCTATTAAAGTAAGTCGACTGTCGTTTGCGTTCGTCCGCTCTGAGATTGCAGGTTCGCTACGAGAGCGAGGCTTCTGCTCGGCGAACCAATAGCTCGAGCGATCTATCGGATCGCGTCCAGAGTTCTGAGCTCGGGACTTGTGGTTGGAGCAGCGATCACTGGGTCGCGTTGATGGGGAGCAGTGGCAGAGTCTTGGCTGGCTACCCGCTCAAGAGCCTGCGTTGCGATGAAGTCCGACGAGGGGGATTCGTTAAGAAAGACGTTGCAGTAGGAAAGCAGTGTTCCCCGTTCAAGATTGACGTTCCGAACAGCCAGTTGGTATTCGACCGCTGATTGATGGTATCGGATCATCGCATCCAAGCGTCGCCGCTGCGCTTCGAGTAAAACGAAGACTTGTTCCACACCTCCGCTATCGACGCGTTGAACCAGTCCAGCGATCTGTCGCACCACGGCCTCGTATCGGTTTCTTTGGATGATCAGATTTTCGTGAGCTCGTTTCGCTTCGTTGATCGCATTGCTCAATCCATAGTGAACGGCTCTCTCTTGTTCGAGCAACACCTGGGCTTCGCGAGCTAGTGCCAACTGCGAATTGCGCACGGCTGCGTGCCCTCGCCGATAACCTACTGGCATGAGGTAATCGACCCCCAATGACCATTCTTGGAAATCATTGTCGAACGGCGTGTTGAATTGGCTGTCGAAACCTCGCATGCGATAAGCAGCAATTGCATCAAGCTGCGGCTTGAGGAAATTTCGATTGGCGATCAGTTCTAACTCTCGCTGTTTGATAACCCATCGCTGCCTCCTCAGTTCTTCACGGTGCAACAAAGCATCGGAAATCGAGGTTTCCCAGTCGAAGTCCATCAGGGCCAAACTCGGTTGATCAGCTGGGTAGAGCAACCTCTGATCGTTGATAGGCATACCTAGAATGAGTCGAAGCCGACGTTCCGAAATCCTAACCCCTCCGGAACTTCGGAAGGTACCTCCGGTAGAACCATTGTTGGTTCGAGTACCATCCAAGGGGCGACCGTTAAGCGAATCAACTACATCGGACTCGAATCGCCACAACTGCTCGAGCGCCTGCTCTTTGCTCACGGCCCCCTGTTCGCGCCGTAGCTCCAGTCTGTCGAATGTCTCCAAGGCTTGGTCTCGAGCCTCGATCTTGGAATCCAAATCGCGGTAGGCGAAGTACAAATCCCAATAAGCGTTCTCGATTTCCGCAACAAAGTCCCGAACGGCCCTCTCGTAATCGACAAGGCTGATATCGGTACGTACTCTGGCAAGCAGAACGCCGTTGAGTTGGCCTGGCAAGGCACCTGGACCTGCAATACGGTTGAATTCAGTTCCCGCTCCGAGCAAAAGTGGCTGGCGGACCTGCGCTTCGAGGAATGTATCCCAAGTGAAAGGGCCAAACCTATTGCTTTGCTGATTATTACGATCAAATATTTTTACATCGCGTAGCGTGTACAAACCACCGTTTGCAGATCGCTTGCTAAGCCCGAGTTGTGTGGTGCTCAAATCCTGTCGGAACAGACCGTTGCGACCGAAGAAATTGTTGTTGTATCCTCGGTTGTTGTGATCGTACATGCTCGATGCAAACAGGTTGGCATCGAAAGCGCTCAAAGCCGCCTCCTCGCCGATCCGTGGATCCGTGTAAACCACCGACGGATCAACCGTCGAGACCATCGCTTGAGGAGTCCTCAGTACCGTCACCCCCAAGTCCCGCATCAACTTGGAATTCGCGATTCCATAAGCGATACACTCCTGCAGAGTCATGCCATGGAAATGCTCTGGAGTCAACGCGTTCAGATCGAGTTGCATCGGGCCGACGGATTCCTGATAATCCGGCATACACTCGGTCTTCAGCGGGTCGGAACGGACCAGTTGCGAAAGAAACTCCGAAGCCGTCTGATGGCTGCCCTCCTGCCCAGCACTAAATCCCCGGGCCTTGATCCCGCCGGATTTAAACCTCTCAGCATGGAAACAACCCGGTGCCCCTGCAAGAATAGTTAAACCCAGGGTGAGCATCATTCCATGTAGGCTGCGCGTCGGCCGAGATCTTCGTTTCGACCGAGCAAGCCTAGATCGGTTGTCTATCTGAGCTCTGGGTGCCATAATAGCCGGAATAAATAATACAGTCGACAAGCAAGCATCGATTGTTTCGACCGTCAAAGTCGGGAGCCTTCACGCTTTGTCTGACAAAGGTCGAAACTATCGCGGAAATGTAAACCGTGAATCTCAATCTCCCTGTGGCTTAGAAATTTGCTAGCATGCTTCTAGGAGCCAAAGCATTGCATAATTTCGCACCCAATCCCAGTGAATCGAGTGTCTTGTAACCATGCCCGATGTCGCCACACAAAGCACCGACTGGATACTAGGCGAACTCGAATCCATCGCCCGAAATGCGGATCCCCAGAACGTTTTCTACAGCAAATTGACTCAAGCTTTGGTCCCGATTCTCGAATGCGATTGCGTGATGCTTGCATTGGAACTCGATTCCAAACCGGCTGTGCTCTACAGCGCAGGAATCAAACTGGATGCAAATCTAATAAGCTTGGGACTTGGGCAAGCTTTTCCGCAGGCTCCTAGCTCTGGGCCAGAGTCGTCTTCCGAAGCGAACGAGGCAATGGCAAGTCATTGGATCTCGACCCGATTCCCGACGAACAAGCCGTCGAGACCCTTAGGTCTGCTTGCTTATTTCTCCACGCCAGTTGATCTGCGGCGGCGCTCAGGCGCAAAGAACTTAATCGCTGCCTTTGCCGAGGTTTGTGAACTGCGTGAACTCTATGTCGAGAATTCTCGAATGGTTGGCTTGATGACTCGGACTTTGGCCAAGTGTCAGGATTTATCGGGAGCTCAATCGCATGCGCAACTGCATCGTGGATTGGTCGAGACGCTCCGCGATGCCCTGGAGGCCGATCGGGTTTCGATGTACATGCAACGAGCAAACCGGACATCGATGGTTGCTTGCAGCGGTGTCGCGTCGATCGATGCCAATGCGTCGGCGGTGAAAGATCTCGAGCAGACAGCGGAAGAACTTCTTGCAAAAAATGAACCCAAGCTTTGGAATGCTTCTGAGGATTCTAGGACCGTTCCGTCCTACCGACTCTTCCTACCTTGGCCCACTGGCTCTGAAGCCTCGCGATGTGGGATGCTCGTTGAATGTTCGGAACCACAAGCTGTGATCGATCGAGTGCAGCGTGTATCGAGTCTCTTTCCAGTGATCAATCAAGCTTGGCAAAATCAAAATCGCTGGCTTCATCTTCCAACTCAACTTCAACAGCTGCCCCAAAGAGACAGCGCGACTGGATCTCATTTAGGGCTTCGAGCAAAGCTCTTGCTCTGGTTGGCTGCCCTTGCCGGGTTACTCGGACTAGGGATGATCCCTTATCCGCTTTATGTTCAAACAGAGGCAGTTCTCGAACCGCTCGAGCAGCGATTCGTTCATGCGACGGCCGATAGCTTCATCCAAGAGCTGCTTGTTCGCGAGGGACAAAAGGTGTTTGCACAGGATCCCTTGGTGCAACTCAGGTCCCCCAGCCTCGACTTGCAAATCGAGGAATCCGAAGGCCAGTTACTCGCACTGGAGGAAAAAAAGAACAGCCTTCGTGTTGCAGTCAACCAGCTTTCCTCGAACGCTTCGGACGTGGCCAATCAAACCCGCTTGTCCGCAGAGCTGAAGATTATTGAAATCCAAGCCAAACAAGCCTTGGAGAAACGCCTGTTCTTTAGGCAGCAGCAATCGGAACTCCTCTTGAAATCCCCCATCCAAGGAGTGGTCGTCGGTGGAGACTTGAAACGCGAACTCAGCGACCGCCCTCTGCAACGTGGTGACGTACTTTTCCGTGTGGCCGACGTTCAAGGTCCATGGAAGCTGAAAATCCTTGTTGCTGATCGCGATGGTGCCTATGTCCAAAAAGCACTTGAGGATGGTCCGATTCAGATCGACTGGGGGCTCGAGAACTCGACTCACCGACGCCAGTCGGCCAACCTCTCGTCGATCACTTCGGAGGTTCAACCCAGGCCCGATGGAGGTCCCTGCAGAATTGCATCTGCCACCCTCGAAACCGGCCAACTCGAGCAACCGGTCATCGGTGCGATCGCCTATGTTCGTATCCCATGCGGCAAACAACCCTTGTGGTTCATCTGGAGTCGACCCTTGGTCGAATTCCTCCAAAAACGCTTCTGGATAAACACGACTTCCGAAACCAAAAACTGACTCAGCCAAGGATATCCCTCCGATGAAAGATCGCCGGTTTTCTTTATCGAAGTTGCTGCGGGTCGTTTTGGCCCTCGGGTTTGCTTGCGAGTCGCTTGCCAACATGTCGTCCTGCGCTCAGGACACACTGCCTTCTGCGAATAGCACAGTCAATTCTTCGGCCGATGCGACAGGAGCCGTCACGATCGAGTCTGCAATTCTGAAAACGGTCGAAGTCACATCGGTTGCTGCACAAGTTCAAGGTCTCTTGAGTAGTGTCTCGGTGCGAGAAGGGGACCGTTTGAAAATTCAGTCTCCTTTAGCTGCGATTCAATCTACTACGACCGACCTACAACTCCAGAGGGCCCGAGTCGCGTTAGAGGCAGCCCAAAAAAACTTTGAAAGCAATATCGATGTCGAACTGTCCCGCAAAGGCTTTGCAGTCGCAGAAAACGAGTACCTGCGAGCCATCGAAGCCAACAAACGGGTCGAGGATGTCTATCCACCCATGGAAGTGGATCGACTCAAGCTCGTTCGGGATCGAGCCAATCTGGAAATCGAGCGATCGCTTCATGCCAAAGAGATATCCAGGCTGGAACTCACCAAGATGGAGATCGAGCATCGGCAACTCCAAGACATGCTCGATAAACATACGATCCTCGCACCGGTTTCTGGTATGGTTGTCGCCGTCGAAAAAAGGGCAGGCGAATGGGTCGAACCTGGAACTGTGGTGCTGCGGGTCGTCGAGATCGATCGATTGAGAATTGAGGGTTTCATCAAAGCCGAGCAGGCCGATCCGAATCTGATCGATACCAATGCAAAGGTCGAATTGCAAATCTCAGGGAAAACCATCGAAACCACCGCGAAACTGGTATTCATCAGTCCCGAGGTCAATCCTATCAATTCCCAAGTCCGGGTCTTTCTCGATCTGGACAACCGCGACGGTCGGTTTCGTCCGGGTCTGAGGCCCAAGGTATGGATTCCCACGGCACGATGAGCCCCTCAGACACGCACATGCAAGGATTCTCTGCTCTAGGATCAGCCACGATTCGCTTAAGACCGGATATCCAGTGGATCGAGTATCAGGAAACCGGACGGTGGGTAGCGCTCGACCCAATCGCCAACGCGTTCTACTATTTTAGCGCTCTGGAGTACCAAACGGCTCGGTTGCTCGATGGTACTCGCTCGGTAGAACAGGTCTTTGAAGCGATCCAGAGAGTCTCGCTGTGTTCCCCTTTAAGCACTGCATGGATCGAAACCTTTGTCCAAAAGTTACTTCGGTCCCAACTTGTCGAGACTCCTTCTGGCTTCCAAACGAATCGATTGCCCGCTGGATCGACTGGCAGATCTCATCTGAAATCGCTGTTTGTCAATCCGCTTTCGATCCGCATTCCATTGCTCAGGCCCTCGATCGACTATGCCTGGGCTCGAATATTCGCTAGAGTGTTTTTTTCGCCCTACGCGATTTTCGCTCTCAGCGTTTGCCTCATCATAGTCAGCTATCTCGTCGGTTCGAGGCTTCTGAGCCGACCGAATGAACTGCTGTACGATGTTGGTAAAATCCAAGGGGATCGCTGGTTGGTGCTCGTTGCCCTATTAGTGGTGATCAAATCGATCCACGAACTTGGACACTATCTTGCTTGTGTGCATTTGAAGGTCCGTTGCGCGGAGATCGGCGTCCTGTTTCTATGCTTCACGCCGTGTTTGTATTGCGACACGACGGAGAGCTGGCGTCTAGACTCACGTTGGAAAAGGGCGGGAATCGCTGCGGCCGGGATCTATTTCGAATTCTGGATCGCTCTGCTGGGTGGCTGGATTTTCTTGAACACTCAAAGTGGTCTGCTTCACCTGCTCGGCGGAGGAATGTGGCTCATGTGCACTCTGGGTACTTTGATGCTCAATGCCAATCCCTTCTTTCGCTACGACGGATACTTTATCCTTTCGGACCTAATCCGTGCGCCCAATCTCGCTGCCCAAAGTTCTTGGGCTCTTTGGGAATCCTTGATCGCCGCATTGGGCGGACGTAGACCCAATCCTCATGAGTACGACCTAAGTGTTTTTTGGCTATCGATCTTCGCCTTGGTTTCGATGATCTATCGTGCTTCGGTTCTAGGATCTATCGCCTTTCTCCTCTGGAACTTGCTCGTTCCGGCAGGACTCGGACTGTATTTTTTGGTGATAGCTACTGCCATCTTTTTCGGAATCGCTAAGAACTTGATCGCGCAGTCCAATGCTTTGGCGGCGGAACTCTTCACCCCCGAGCCTATCTCCCCTCGCAGGCTCACTGCACTATCGGTTTTCATCCTAGGATTGCTTATTGCTGCCTTGACTATCCCTCTGCCTGATCGCGCAGTGCATCGAGGGTACATCGAATACAGCGACGCTGTCCCAATCTATGCCCCCGAAGACGGTACGGTAACATCTGTCCGGGCATCGATCCAAGACCCCGAGGATCAGATTCACCAAGCAGGAGAATTGATCGTCGAACTTGACAACCCAGAACTCCGATTGGAACGGATCAACCAAGAGCATCAGTACTTGCAGATCGCAAGCCGCGTCGAAGTTTACAAACAAGCGGCCGTCTCCGATGAATCCATCTC
>JBJTAQ010000396.1:0-6809 GCA_046090945.1 Pirellula sp. | reverse complement strand
ATCGAAGCTCAAGCGATCGCGTATATTTTGAGCGTTGCGGAGGATTCCTTCGACGGCGTTGGCTATCCCGTCGCTGCGGTTGCGATCAACCAGAAACTCAGAAACTTTTTTTCGCATCAATACGGTAGGAGGATGGTTGCTAGAGTCCTGGGATTCGCTGGCTTGGGGGGCCATATCCATGGAATCCGAAAGCGCGCGGACCACCAGCCAGGATGAACTGACCGCGTCGCTTGCCCTTTCGCTTGTAAGCTGACTGGTGCAGCATCTGGCATGTCGAGCCATAAATTCGGTGCGTTCGCAGAAGCGACCGAGCCAGTAGAGGTGATCGGCAACGCGGCTCGGTAGGTCCATCGCCGAGCGTCTTAGTTCCACCGACTGCTTGTGGCTTGAAAGCAGTGTCGATGGCTTGACTGGACCATCGCTAGTGACCCAGACATCCTTGCTCATCGCACCCGAGGCGATGCTTTCGTCGAGTTGATCTTCGCATGGAGCGACACGAGCAACGCCCCCTGGCATCACATGCATTTGGCCGCGATACTGGCTTGCGAAAAACCGAAACATCGCAGGCCAAGGGGCGATTTGCCGATCGATCCAAGTTGGAATGCGACTGAGTTTCGGGGGTTCTACAGCGACAAAAGACCAAGGTTTGCTGCGGATTTGCTCCGAGAGGTCCTTGCGTTCCTGTTCCGATATCGCCGATGCGTCGATTTGATTGCCTGAATGCCTGACGAAAGCATCTCGGATCCACAGATGCGAAAGATTCGCAAGAACATACTTAAGCGACTCTTCTTGACCGCACCACCACATGGGGCTATTTTTCAACAGTAGCTCTTCGCCCAGCAGTTTTGTTGCCAGTGAGGGTAGGATTGCGGTGACGGCTGGGCTTTCGCACCATCCGGTGCCAATCGCGTTAGCCAGAGATACATTCCCCTGGCGGGCAGCCACCGAGAGGCCCGCGACACCCTCGTGGTGATTAGGGTCTATTTCTAATGGGTCGCATTGGATGTCCGAGAGTCTGCGCAGGATGCAGTCGACGCGGATCAGCCCCCCGAGCGTCTTGAGATACAATTTGCCAGACCTTACCGTCAAGTCATCGCTGTGAGCCAAGGTGTAACCAAGGTAACGGGCTAGATAGGCGTCTTCGAAGTAGGTCGGGCTTTGCACCCCGGGGCTAAGTAGTGCTGTCCGAGTATTTTTATCTTTGGTTGGCAGGATGTCTTGGAGAGTCTGCCTGAGTTTGATGAAGAAATCAGCAATACGGCAGATTTGCATCGACTGAAAGCTTTCGGCATGGATGCGGGAGATCGCCAGACGGTTCTCGATCGCATGTCCGCATCCGCTGGGCCCTTGAGTCCTGTCGGCTTGAACAAGCCATTGCCCCGAAGTGGATCGGTAAGCTTGAACTGCATACAGGTATAGCATTGGCGTGGGCTTGGAACTCGTGAGCTTGGCCGCTCGGATATAGCCAGGAGCGTTGTAGACCAGCGATGCCGGCAGGATTCGATCGGCGATCAAACGTTGCGGTCCGTAGACATCCTGCAAGAGCAGATCGAGCAGTCGCATGCGTTGGCTCAGTGCGGTGGCGAAATCGGCCCAGGGTTGGCTTTCGATCACAAAAGGAATCGGGTCGAGTTCCCACGCTTGGGGGATTGCGGTTTTAATCAATTTGCCGGTGGACGAGGGAGGGTTGTCCCTAAGCGATTGCTTGGCCGATTCCCAACGAACTCGATCGTCTGGGGCGTAGGGGGCCAAATCCAGAAGTTTTCTGTACTCTGCGTCCATGCTTGGAAATGATTCGAAACGAGTCGGTTGCGCCGATGCCGTCGGCGGTGGTCGATGGCCCTCGATTATAGTCAGACTTTCGCACAAACTCGCCGCTTGGGGACTTGATTTCCAAACGTTTCTCAAAGAGATTATGCGAAGCAAAGCGATGGTTGTTCGGCTCGGTTGGCCATTCGCGCAACAGTCAGACGGCGTTTACTTGGATTGGAGATAGGATCGTCATGAGTAATTATGAGAAGCAACCTGATGAGACACCGGTGGTAGGAACATCGGGCATTCGCTGGAAGCTTTTCTTGATGATGGTTCTGCAGTTTTTCATCTGGGGGGCTTGGTTGCCCCTGATTTTCGCGTATCTGCCAGGGATTGGCTTTTCGGCTTGGCAGACCTCACTTATCCTCAATGCATTCCCGATCGCCGCGATTGTTGGGATGTTTTTCAGCAATCAGTTTGCGGATCGAAATTTTGCCGCTGAGAAGTTCTTGGCCTTCAGCCACTTTGTCGGTGGGCTTGCGATCCTAGGCTGTGGATTTACCCGTTCGTTCTGGCCATTCTTTTTGCTGATGCTCGTACACTGTCTGCTGTACGTTCCGACGATTTCCATCACCAATTCGATCGCCTTTGCGAACATGAGAGATCCGGCCAAGGAGTTTGGGTTGGTTCGCATGGGTGGAACGATCGGCTGGATCCTGGCCGCTTGGCCATTCACCTTTATCTTCGTCGATTGGGCTAAGGTCAAAGAGTCGGCTCCGAGCGGTTTTGTGAACTGGCTAGGGACGGTTCTCGGTAGTCCCTTAACGGGTCAAGCCTTGATGGATGCCACGCGTTGGACATTCATCGTTGCGGGCATTGCTTCGATCATCCTGGCGATTTACTCGTTGACGCTCCCACACACCCCACCGAAAAAATCGAGTGCACCGGCGGAAAGTTTTGCATGGTTGCAAGCCGTTAGTCTTCTGAAGCACCCGTTCGTACTGGTGCTCTGGCTCGTCACCTTCATTGATGCGTTTGTCCATAATTGCTACTTCAACTGGACCGGTGGTTTTCTGGCGGCTCCGCAAGCCCAAGGGGGGGTGGGGATTCCCGGCAATTGGGTCATGCCGGTTATGAGCGTGGGCCAGATCGCTGAGATTCTGACCATGTTTGTATTGGGTGCGACGCTCAAGAATTTGGGATGGCGTTGGACGATGATCGTCGGGATCCTCGGCCACGCCTTGCGTTTTCTCGTCTATGCCTTGTTCCCCGAACAGCAAAACCTCATTATTGTAGTGCAGATTCTCCATGGTATCTGCTATGCATTTTTCTTTGCAACCGTCTACATTTTCGTGGATGCGTACTTCCCCAAGGATGTGCGAAGCAGTGCCCAGGGGCTTTTCAATGTCATGATTTTGGGAGTGGGAGCCCTGGTCGCCAACACGGTCTGTCCTTGGTTGGCAGAGAACGTATTCACGCAAGGCGACGGTGCACAAAAAATCGTCAACTATCGAAATATGTTTCTCTTCCCAAGTGCTGTTGCGGCCCTTGCGGCGATCGCTCTCGCTTTATTCTTTCACCCTCCGCGCAATGTCGATACCGATGTAGCCGGAGGCAGTGCACCTGCCCATTAATCCCAAGTTTTCTTGGTGCTAGAAAGTTTGAGTTTTCCAGAGCCATCGATTTGGTCCAGGTCCCTGCCTAGCCCATTTCGGGGCCTTTATGGTAGACTCTCTTGTAGTTTGGGCCATAAAGTCCCGAGTTCGTCGGCCTGTTTCCCCTGATATCAACCAGTACATCCCAGAAGTATTCTTACGGACCACTCATGACTTCTCTCGATCAATACAGCCTGTGCCCTTGCGGAAACGGTAAGAAAATCAAGTTTTGTAAATGCGTTGAGCATTTGTCGGAAATGCAGGCCGTTCAGCGAATGGTCTCCGGCCAACAAAACGTCGCCGCTTTAGATCGTATCAATGCTGATCTGAAAACCATGCCCTCGGAACCTTGGCTCCTGGCCATGAAGTGTGACCTGCTGCTGAAGCTCGGAGAGCTCGAGTCGCTCGAGGAAACCTCGGCCAAGTTCATCCGACTTCAGCCTGATAACCCACTGGCCAAACTTTATCGGTCCTTGGTTGCGATCGTCCGCGGGAACACCGAGGATGGAGCGTCGCTGCTACTGCAGGCCTTAGCCGACTCCGGCGAAAACATCCATCCGATGACAGCAACCGTCGCATTGAATCTCATCGAGATCCTCAACCGCAGCGGCAAGAGCCTCAGCGCTCTACTCCATGCCGAAAACCTCTTGGATCTTGGCGAGGCATTCGAGCAGGTCGGGGTCAACGCGTATCAGTCCATTCTCTCCGACTCGCAAACCAGCACGCTGCTTCGGGAAAGCATCCCTTCGCCGATCGATGTTGGTGATGCTCCCTATGCCGAGCGGCTCGCAGAGGCGCAGTCGCTCATCGATGCAATGAGGATCAGTGGAGCCAAAACCAAGCTCGAAGCGATGATTCGGGAATTTGGGCCTCAGCCTGCGATCCTTCAGTCGCTGATCTCTTGCCAGTTGCTTCTGACCGATGTCGAATCAGCTGCTTCCACCTGCCGAAAGCTCGCACAAAACCCGGAGTTGGACGAACCGCGGCGAGTCTACTACCAAGCTCTAGCATACGAACTCGCCCCCCAAGCCTGTGGCATGACTCTCAAGGACGATTTGGTTGTGTATACGATCGAGGATCCAGAGTTCGAGAGCAAGTTGACCGCGAGCCAATCGCTTCAACCTATCCAAGTAGAACAACTACGTGAGATGCTTCTGATGCTCCTGCAGGAGGAGGTTCCACCGAAGGCGGCATTTGTTTGTGTTGAAAAACACCTCCAAGAACAGTTTGGCGAGTTTGAACTGATGCGGGTCGGCTCTTGGGTCGCTTATTACGGTAAGCAAACCGACAAGCCGGCTCGGCTCGTGACCATCGAGTCGAATGCCGGATATCAAAAGAACCAGTCCGATCGGCTCAAATCCGAATTCGGCTTGAACAGTCTCAAGCGGGAGCTTGTCGAGACACTTCACATGCCATTTCTCAACCGCACGATTAGCCAAGTTATGATTCGTCAAGAGGTGCCCCCCGAGCGGCACACCGCGATCTCCGATGCGCTCAAGCAAGCCAACATCGATGACGCGCTCGATATCAAGCTTGAGTGCCTATCGGACCGTTCCCTCCGGGAGGTCGCCGGACACTCGGAGTATCGAATTCCCCTTCAAGCGATCTTGTTGGCTTGGCAATCAAGAAACTTTAGCTCATTCAGTGATGCAGACTTCGATGCCCTGCACAAGAGGCTTCAAGTCTCCGAACCCAAGCTATCGGCCGAACTCGATGTGTTCGATCTCGTTGGAGGTGCCGCTTATTATTGGACCGACCTAAACAATATCGACGCTCAAAGCCTGATCCAGTTGATGCAGTCGGCACTGACTCGGGGCGTCTCCTCGATGTATCCTGCTTTGATCGATCGGGCTCAGAGCATGCAGTGGCCTGACGAACTCAAAGGCTCTGCTGAATACACGATTTATAACCTGAGAGTTCGTGCTGCAAACGATCCGAATGAAGCGGAGAAACTCCTGGCCCGCATCATTGAATGCGGCAAAAAGCTCAATCTATCGGTCGGTGGGGCGATCATCGAACGATTCGAACTGCTTCAAATGCTCGGACGCTCGGCTGAAGCTCGCGTTTTCTTGGAGACCTCGCTCAGGGAAAACTCGTCGGACCCCACGCTCATGCGCTATATCCAAGCTCTCATGCAACAGAGTGAGATGATGGCAAGAAATCGAGCCGGGATGGGTGGTCAAGCTTCCTCGGGAATCCTCTCCGACGCAGGTTCAGCGTCTGCCGGAGCTTCAGGCAGTGGCCTCTGGACTCCCGATTCAGGAAGCGGACCATCCCAAGACTCTTCTGGCGGATCGAAGCTTTGGGTTCCCGATTGATCGGTTCCCCCGCAAGACTCACCACAGAGCCTTGCGGGTGCCCTCAAGGATGCTTTTAGAAGACTAGCGGTCGCTGGTTTTTTCCAGCAGTTTTTTAACCATCTGCTTCAGCTCGCGAACTTCCTCACGGAGTTCGGAGAGTTGCTTTTCGGTTCCCGAGGTGTCTTGCTCTTTGGACTGCATCTGAATTGGCAATACCGTTCCGATGGAAGGTGCCATTTCAATCTTGAGTCCAGGTAACTCGTCCGATACCGTTGGCTTGAGCTTGAGCGTCTTCTCTCTGCCATCTCGCAGAATCCGCAATTTCATCGCACGATCTTCTTTGCCTGCACTCTGTACGGCGTCTTGGAGCTCTGCAAAACTCTCTGCATCTTGGCCGTTGATCGACACGATCACATCCCCCTTCTCGATGCCCGCTTGGCTAGCAGGGGAGTCCTCTGTGACTTGTTCGACGACCAAGCCTCGATCGAGTGTATCCGAGGATCCGGGCTCTGGAGTCTCTACACTTAAACCGATACGGTATTTCGGCGATTCAAAGCCATCCAGTTGAACGTTGGGCATCCCTTTGAGGATCATGTTGAATGCCTGACCCTGGAGTTTGTCCTGGATTTCATTGGGCAAGGGCAAGCCTTGTAATTTCTTGAGTTCTTCGATTTTCTGGACTCGGGCTTCGACCCGCGTTCGAGGCTGGTCTTTCTTAGGCTGTTTTCCTTCGTCGCTTTCCTGAACGATGGTCATCGTGACCACATTCCCGTCGCTCGATACCTGCTTTCCATCAGCGTCGACGGTGCGGACGACGACACGCTGTTGATTGGTAGCAGGGGTTGTTTTCTGTTCGAGAGACTCCTGCACCTGTTTCAAAATCATATCTCGCTGCTCTTGTGGCAGCATGTGCAACTTGTCACGGAGTTGCTCAAGGAGTTTTTCCTTGTCTGCTTTGTTGTCGCTGAGCATGATCACCGAGGTCTGCTTTTGTTCAAGCTTCTGCTGCGGCTTGGTTTCTTGATCGAACTGCGCCAAGGCCAGCGTTGGAGTTGCGATGGCGAAACAAACCCAGAACGCAGATGCAACTCCGTGACAAGTT
>JBJTAQ010000395.1:0-6381 GCA_046090945.1 Pirellula sp. | reverse complement strand
CTGTAACGGCGCCCGTTTTGGCTTCCGATAACCTCTTTCCAAGCTGAATCAATGCTTCTGGGCGAAACATGACATTGGCATCGCAAAGGCAAATCCAAGGATCCTCGCAAAGGGCGATCGCGTCGTTTACGACCGAGGCTTTTCCTCGTCGCTCTTGGAAATCGAGCAATTTCAGCGGCCACTTCCCTACGTGTGAGCGCACGATTTCTTGGGTTCCATCACTGCTACCATCGCTAGCAACCACGACTTGAAGCATTCCGGGGGGGTACTCCAAAGTGTCGGCATTGATGAGTTTAGCCTTGATAACAGCCGATTCGTTGTAGGCTGGGACTAACAGCGTGATGGGTTTAAACTCTGCAAGCTCAGAGGCTCCCAGAGACTTTTTTCGAAATAGCAATCCACATATTGCGAAAAAGATTGGGTAGAGCAAATTGCTCGCAGCGAAAACCGCCAGCATGCTCCAGAACAAGACAAGTAAATAGAGGTTCATTTCCGGGACTTTCATAAACTCCCCCTCTTGATCGATTTGAAGCGATCAAGTTCCAACCGGGGTAAACAAAACGTTGTACTTTATATCTGTGCTCGTGAATCGATCCTATTCGCTTCCGGATCAGGCCGCCCCGTCAACGATCAGGTTTCCATGTGTTGATGTTTTTACCACTGAATGCTAGGAACAAACCGATCAGCGCCGCCAAGTTAACGACTAAACCGTAGCAAGCAGCAGACACGATCGAGAACCTTCGCAGTCCTGGGATCAAATACAGGGATGCTATTGCTATCCAGGCCAGAATCAGTCCCATGATCATGATACCTTGAATTTCCCCGTTCGCGGCATCAATGCAGGCTCCGACGAAGATAAGTATCACAAAAAGAGGTGAAAACCAGCGAAGAAGCTTGTGGAGGAGAACCTGGATGGAAAACCAACCACTCCTCCAAGGGAGCAGTACGGACGGAACTTTGGCAACTGCTTGCAAGCTGCGAGTTATGATTCGTACTTTGCGGGAAAAGTTTCGGTTCATTGAGGACACCGGGGCTTCGTAGCAAATCGCTTTGGGCTCGAACACGCCTCGATATCCTCGAGACACGATTTTTAGCGGACCTAAGAAATCGCTGATGTCGCTCGCAGCCAGAGGTTCGAAGAGATCCCTACGCATGGCAAAAATGGCACCATCTGCACCGACGACACTGCTGAGGTTGCTCTCCCATTCCTTGAGCTTCAATTCAAGCTCCCAATATTGATTTTCCGCATCGTGTGTTGGGTGTCTGGATTCGCTGAGGTAGCGTTGAGCACCTACGACGTAACCGACTTTTGGATCAGAAAAGTGTGCCACTAGGCGTCGTATCGCATCTTCTTGGTAGATAGAGTTTGCATCGGAGAACACGATAATTTGTCCCTGTGCATCAGGAACAAATCGTGTGATGTTCGCTGATTTCCCGAGACGGGAATGCGATCGATAAAGCTTGACGCCTCGATCAGCAAACTCCATGCATATCGAATCGGTTTGATCGGTTGAGGCATCGGAAAGGACAACGACTTCCATTTTATCGCGGGGGTAGTCCAATCGGATTGTATTCTCGAGTTTCTGCCTCAGGATGGCTTGCTCGTTGTATGCATTCAGAACGAAGCTGACGGAGGGCAACTCATCGTCTGACAGGTTGCGCAAGTTCCGGGGCCCGCAAACCAGATTGCGCAGCCAGGAAAGCATCCCGATCAAAATCGGATAAACCACGCTAGGAAGCAAAAAGCCAAGCAGACCTGTGATCAACAGCCAATTCACGCTAACCGCCCTATCAATTCAAACGTCTCACAATTCAAACGTCTCACAGTTTACGGGCTCTTCAACGATTATTATACACTAAAAACAATGGATCAAGAAGACAGGGGTACAAAATGGTACAGAGGGGCGTTGAGTTTTCGTCCTAGAGTTGAGCAACTCTGCGGGTCTCTGCGTCTCCGTGGTTATAAAACGGTCTTACAGGGGTTTTGATGTGCAAGGACTCCGTTTTCCTGTTCGAAGCTTCTTGGTACTACTCCACAAATCTCATGAATCGAAACGTTTACCTTTGCATCGCCTAGTAGGGATTCATAGCCACAAAAATTCCTGAAGAACCCTAAATACCAATATTATGTTATTCAAGAACCCCTAGTCTCATTCAGATTTTCATCGCTTTTAAGCAATTTCGAACAAAAATCGAGAACCAATCGCGCGTTGGTGGACCAAGTTCGCTGTGTTAGTACATAATCTTGGGAGTTACGACCAAGCATTGCTCTCAATTCGGCGTCTTTAACCAATCGAACGATCGCATCGACGAACTGATCGGCGCTTCCTCGCTGGAAAAGAATACCGGAATAACCATCGTCTACGATTTCCTCAATCGGCCCCAACCTTGGTGCAACCACCACCTTGCCTTGCAACATATACTCCAGGATCTTCATCGGCGACCCCCATTCATTCGAGTCAGGCATGAGCCCGATATCCATCGCCATGATCATCGAAGGCACTTGACTATAGGCGATACCTCCGGTCAGCTTGACTTTCCCTTGCTGTATTTCATGCCCAAGGGATGCGACCAGATTGGCCTCTAATTCTCCTGAACCTACGATTAAAAAAACGCACGCAGGACAACTGCTAATGATCTTAGGGACGGCATCGGCTAAAAGCTCAATACCGTGCCAGCGTCTGAGCGAGCCGACAAAACCAACAACAACCGAGTTCTGATCAATCCCTAATTCCTTACGAACATTTTTTCCAACTTGAGGGTCTTTTATCAAATGCTCGGGATTAATTGCATTGGTTGTCACCAAGATTTGCTCCGATGGCACACCTCTGTCCAGTACACATTGCCGCAACGGATCTGAAACAACACAAATCAATTGCCCGCTACGGAGAACCCAATCCTCTATCCATTTGCAAATTCGAGGGAATGCTAACTGTCGACGTCGAAACCTCCCCGCGTAAGTCGAATTCACCTCCAAAACCAACGGGACACCGAGCAAGCGACATGCTAGAACTCCTCCGAAATGGTAACAGGAATACCTTTCGTAAACAAAGTCAGGTCTTTTACTGCATATGCTCCATATTAATCGCACAAAGCTCACTGCATTGTAAGCCAATTCCAAAAACTGGGTTAGAAGTACCTTAAATCGACCCTTGGCACTTTTTGCTTCGCGACCTGAAACCCCGGTCATTCCGAGCGATATTCCAAGTTCTCGACGAGAATCGCTCGGGCACACCAGCGTTACGTCGCATCCTAACTGAGTAAACGCATTTATCATCTCACGAATATGGATGCCCTCTGCTCCATCTCCGCGCGTGCGATGATGATAGAGGATTTTCAATTGTTTCACTCTGAACCCTGGTGGTGTGGATTTGACAATTTCAAAATAATCATCCAAGCCCACCGTCTAGAAAAAGGTAGTGTTTTGAAAAGACATTGGTCAATCCAGTTCGCAAACCGCAAAATCTTTGGATAGGACTTCAAGTTTCTCAACGGGACCGTTAACAGGGTGGTGAAATTGTAATACTCGACATCCACCTTCTGAAAGTACTTCCTAGCCAACTGAATGTCCGACATCTTGAACGGGTGCTCATCCTCGGTACGCATCTTGGGTGTCAACCAGCGATACAAATTGATAAACGGGTTATGCCCCATCGGCTCGATGAACAAAGCAACACCTCCTGCGTCGATAACTCTGGACAGTTCCGAGTAGGCTTTAATCAAATCTAAGTGATGCAAGATACCCGTACCTACAACCATATCGAACCGATCTGCAGGAAAATCCAACGCCTCGGCATTCATCACCGCAAACTCGACCGACAAATTCTGTTTAGAAGCAGTCTCCTGCGCTATCCTAACGGCCTCATCCGAGATATCGATACCGACGACTTTCGCTCCGCGTCTTGTCCAATTGAACGACGTACCTCCCGTCGCGCAACCGTACTCGAGCAATCGCTTCCCTGGGCAGCTCTGAGCTATCATGCTCTTATACCGATCCTTGACGGGCCTCATCACCGCATAATACTTAGATGTAGGCTCCCGAACTTCATCGCTATCGCCAAATCGTTTGTTATGAAAGTCCTGCTCTCGCCTGATTCGCTCTTGGGCGTCAATTTCCGTTTCCACTTTAAATTATCCTTGACTTTGATTGTTCAATTACTGCGGTCGATCGATGTCGGAATCTCCGAGCGTAACCAACCAATCCTCGCTCACCAAGCTTGAGTGGGATGCGATCAGCCCTCGCGATGCATAAAGGTATCGAGTTTCGGGACGCCGAACAAAGCCTTGTTGAGCAAGTCTTTCTTCAATGCGACCATTCGTCAAATGGACCGAAATCGCATCAACCCCAAGTTCCTCGGATTTCTTGACGCAAGCTTGAATCACTGTATCCAAACTAGCTGGCGTTAGATCGCAAACAAGATCTACCCAGACGAGTCGGCGATAAGGATAGGCAGGGCATTCGGACTCGATTTTCGTTACAAAGATACCAACAAGGGCATCATCTATCATCACCTCCCAGCAATCATACGCTTGACCGGGTTGTTCAATATACTTCCAGTTGAGGAAACTGCTGTCTCGAACCGCTAGGCACCCTGCGTCCCTTGTCATGCGGCCCCACAACTCATCGTTTGACGAGCCAAACAGCTCGATCCGATGAATCCGAATCTCATGACGGCGACTGGCCTGCAACGCTCGCTTCCGAGCCGAATTCCATCCAATGTACATTGCATATAGTCGGTCTAACCCCATCGGTAACTTACCCCGAACCACGCGGCGGGGGTTATTCATGAAGATATGAATATGAAGAGGACAAATCTGCTTCCAACCTAGTGAATTCAATATTCCCCGGATCTCGGCGGTCTGGCCAAGCGACAACGCCATAGGCATGTCCTCTTCGGCTTGCAACATGATCTGAGCGCCAATACCCGCCTTACGGTACGATTCGAGCACCATCGTTTCGACAAACCATCCAGTCACCAACTCACCATCTTTGGTGTGTACCTTGGTGAATTGCGCACCCATGTGCCCAACAATCTCTCCTCGGTATTCCGCCAGCCACACCTGCGGATGAGTCTGCAGCCTCTTTGCAGACTCGACGTACATCCAGTCCCATCGTTTTGGTTGCAATAACTTGTTTCGTGCTGGCCAGCCTCGTGCGATAAAACCCAGTACATTGGCATGAAGCCGAGGATCATAAGCAATAACCCGAATCGAATCGCTTGCCTCGCTGGTCACTTGAGATGCCATAGCATCCGATGCTCCTTCGACCACTTGCCCCAAAATCGATTCGATCCAATCACCTACAGTTGCAAATTGCATCAATCGCGGTGGAGACTTCAGCCCTAACTGCTTACGCAAGTGGGTCGCAAAATCGACGGATCCAAGCGAGTCGAGCCCGAGGTCTGACATGCGAGACCCTTGTTCAACGCTTTGCGCCAGTTTCCCAACGTAACGCTCTATATCATGACGGAACAAGCCGAGTAAATGCTCTCGTTTTTTGTCGGCTGGAATTGCCACAAGTTCCAAAGCCCAAGGGCCCGAAAGGCTTTGCACCGCAGGCTTGCAATTTTCAGTGCCGCTGCCCAAAGCTCCAACTGACGCTTGTTTTACTTGCAAGTTTTCCGCTAAGGCCTGGGCGATCGCTCCAATCGTCGGCTCTCCCACAAGCCACTTTCCTGCATTGATTCCAGTCGCTCGCTTGATCCTCATCGATAATTCCACTGCAGTGATCGAGTCCAATCCCAAACGATACAGATTTTTATCGACGGCGATCTTGTCCTCTTTCGACTTTAGGACTTCACACACTTCCCTGCGCAACAATATTTGCAATTCTTGAACCCTTCTATCCTCATCAAATCCGGCTAGATAACTCCGCCAAGGCTCAATACCCTTTGACGCATGTACCGGCGTATTACCCTTTTGAATTCGACCGACATCCGCAGCCACCTCTGACTTTAAAACGTCGTCAAAGAAAGGACGCATCCGGCGGGCAGACATGACCGAGACAAATCGATCCCAATGCGTATCGGTAATCACAGCCTGAGGAATGTCTTGACTTAACACCTTGTCGATCGCAGCCACCGCCTCAACCGGATCCAAGCCGCTCATTCCGACCCTAAGGTACTCTTCAATTGCTGAAGAATCGGCCATCCCACCATCGGACCACGGACCAAAATTAAATGCAGTTACCGGCAGATTCCGGACGCGTCTAAAATCAGCCAATGCATCGAGAAATGCATTGGCCGCCGAATAAATGAATCGTCCCGGAGCTCCCCATACCGAGGAGATCGAGGACGTCATGACAAATCGCCTTATGGGTTGAGTCAGACTCCATTGATGTAGGGCCCATGCACCCCTAATCTTGGCCTGCGTCACACGACG
>JBJTAQ010000394.1:0-2137 GCA_046090945.1 Pirellula sp. | reverse complement strand
AACGCTGGACCTGGGCTAGCATCGACTCAGCCCTACGCGGATCGCTGGCCGATAAATCCTTGTGCTGAGTCGGATCGTCGATAAGATCGAACACAGCCCCGTCGTAGTCGAATAAATAACGACCTTGCCTCATGGCGACACGACCGTTCCACTGACTAAATAGGGTTCTTTCGACCTTTGGGCTGCTTGGATCTGTGATCTGCTTGGCAATGCTGATTCCATCAAAAGGATGGGTTGGATCCGACTCGAGTGGCAGGCCTACGAATTCACAAAGTGTTGGAGTGATATCGATGGCACCTGCAAGTTGATCAACTGTTTGATTGGGCCGAATGCGAGCCGGCCAACTGACGATCAGTGGTGATCGAACACCTCCCTCGTCGACGGTCCCTTTGCGTCCCTTCATCCCAGCGTTCCATCGAAAACTGTTCGGGCCATTGTCGTTGAAGTAAACGACGATGGTTTCGTCGCGGAGTTTCAGTTCATCAAGCAACTCGATCATTCTGCCCACGTTCGAATCAATGTTCTCAACCATAGCAATAGCGGCCCTTGTGGTCGGTTCGTCCTCTTTTTCCGCAGGACGGCCTGCATGCCGCATAGTCAGATCCCTATCTTTGACTCGCTGCGCATAAACCTCCGGGACTTGCATCGGCGAATGGGGTGTGTTGAAAGCCACATAGCAAAAGAAGGGGCCAGCGGCATTGCGACGAATAAAGTCAATCGCATGATCTGTGAAATCATCCGCTACAAACCCGTTTCCTTGGACTCGATTTCCGTTGTGCTCCAAGGGGGGTGAAAAATAATCCCCCCAGTGACCGGAACAAAAACCGTAAAACTCATCAAAGCCACGTCCGTTCGGGTGATAGGGGTACTGAGATCCGTTATGCCATTTCCCGAAAACGCCGGTAGCGTATCCGATACGCTTGAGTCGATCGGCAAGCGTGATCTCATCCAGATCGAGTCGCTCGTCGCCTTGGGTTACCCCCATCGCGCTGCTTCGCGGATGGTATCTACCTGTGAGAAACTCAGCCCGTGTCGGAGCGCACACTGGGCAGACATAAAACCTTTGGCATACGGCACCCGATTTTGCCAACTGATCGAGATGAGGTGTTTTAAAATTTGTGTTGCCTTGAAAGCCAAAGTCCCCCCAGCCTTGGTCGTCTGAGAGAAAGACCAGAATGTTAGGCCGGTCGCCTGAGGACTCGGCAGCTTGGATGCTATTCCAGCTAACCATAATGCAGGCAACGAGCGCGATGATCTGCTGGCTGCCTAAAAAAAACAATTTCGACATTCTCAAGATCTCTTTCTGATCGATGCTTCCAAGGTAAATGCACCCCCATCGAGAACTTGGCCATCGAGCCCTCGGAGTTCGACGGTGAGTTGTTTGGTTCGGGCATCGACCCGAACTGTGCCAAACGACTGTCGGCCTTGGGATGGGGCTAAGGGTAATTTGCTTCCAGTCGGGGGTGCGAACTGGAACTTAACCTCAGGGCCAAAGGTGCCGTCCAAAGCGTTTGGCCCAAAGGAACCAGCGTGCAATGGTCCGGCAACAAACTCCCAAAAAGGTGAAAAGCTGTCTGGGATCGCAGCCCGCTTGGGATCGTAATAGTGGGCGGCCGCATAATGGACATCCGCGGTCAACCAAACGATGTTTTCGATGGCGACTCGCTTGATGAAACCGAGCAAATCGGCCATGTCAAGCTCTCGACCGAGCGGCTTGCCTGGATCGGAATTCGCAATCGCCTCGTAGTAATTCCTCCCCTCCATCGAATCTCCAACCGCGATCGCCAAGGGCATGTCGCTGCAAATCACCTTCCAAATCGCCCGACTATGGCTTAGCGAATATTTCAACCAAGCGATTTGCTCAGGGCCGAGGATCGCTGATTGCGTATCGATCTCTGGTTGCTGATTCGTCGAGTTGGGACCTCGGTAACTGCGAAGATCCAGCACGAACAGGTCCAGAAGCGGGCCTCGCGAAAATTTACGATACACTCGGCGTTCCCCGCTAGCCTGGGGCAAAAGCGGGGTATACTCAAAGAAGGCTTGGGCGGCCCGAGACGCAAGCTGAGCCGCGAACTCCATCGCATCGTAGTGCTGCCGATCCTTTCGCGATTTGAGAGACTGCTGCGGATACCAATTA
>JBJTAQ010000393.1:0-8313 GCA_046090945.1 Pirellula sp. | reverse complement strand
GGGTGTCAAATCTGCGAAATCACTGGACGATGAATTGCGTCGACCAGGTGATGTCGGTTTGTGTATTCGTATTCCCATGATCCGTTACTCGTTGATCCGTTACCCGTTGAATATCCTGTCGCTGGTCTTCGACAACTCTCTATGACCTAGAAGAAATCAATCTTGTACTCGCTACCGAGTTTCACAACAGCCTTCTTCCAAGCCTTTGTAACCCCGGCCTTGGCTCGATAACGCCTGGCCTTGCCACTTCGGTTTTGCGTTGCCACCGCGAGGACTTTCACATTGAACAACTCTTCAATCGCATGCTTGATCTGCGTCTTGGTCGCCAAAGGACTAACCTCAAACGCATATCGATTCTGCCGAGTCGCTTTGTGCACGCCCTTCTCCGTCACCAAAGGTCGATAAACGATTTGATGCGGTGTCAAAACCATCGAGGTTTTTGCAGGTTGCTTTGCCATAACTGATTGCTCTTATTTGCTAAGTGATTCGCTACCGCTGAGATCCTAATTATGCGCCCGCCCGGGATTTGATCCAATCGAGCGCCTCTCGGGTCACAACCAACTTGCGGGGCCTGAGGATACTCAACGCATTAAGATCGCTCACCGTGCTGACCGTCAAACCTTGAATGTTCCGGCCGCTGAGGTAAATGTTTCGATCGTGCGAACCTGTCGCCAATGTCTTGCTCACACCTTCAAGCCCTAGCGCTTTGAACGCCCCAGCCAACGCTTTGGTCTTTGGTGCCTCCATCGCCAATCGGTCGATCACGACCACCGAATCGGAACCAATCTTGGCCGCCAACGCCATTCTGGTCGCAGCCTGAATAGCCTTCTTGGGCAACCGGTAATAATAGGACCTTGGCTGACGAGCATTCGCATGGCCACCACCTCGACGAACCGGAGTCCGCTTGGCACCCATACGGGCATTACCAGTCCCCTTTTGACGATACATCTTCTTGGTCGAACCCGAGACCTCGCCCCGTGTCTTGGTCTTGTTGCTCCCTTGGCGACTGTTTGCCAAGTACATCACCACGGCATCGTGGAGCAACTGCTTGTTGACTTTGGGCGCAATTGCCGCCGGATCGATGTCGTAATCACCGACGACTTGTCCGGAAAGATCGTAGACTGGAAGTTTTACCATGATTCAAGTACCCAACTGAGAAATCCGTGCAAGCCTTAGCCGACCTTGTTCGTTTCGCGGACGACCACATATCCACCGGCGGGACCCGGAACCGGCCCATGCACCAGGATCAGGTTGTTTTCGACATCAATCTTGACCAACTTGAGGTTCCTCATGGTTACCTGATCGACCCCATAATGACCGGCCATCTTCTTGCCCTTGCGAACACGCCCAGGATAAGTACCGGCGGCCGTACCGCCTGGATGACGGTGAACCTTCTTCACCCCGTGGGTTGCACGCTGACCTTTGAAGTTATGTCGCTTCATCCAGCCCGAATAACCGCAACCCTTCGAGGTACCAGTAACATCGACCGATTTGACCCCCTCAAGAACGCTCGCCAGCACCTGCTGCCCTACTGCAATCTCCGGGCTCTGGCCTCGCAACTCTCTGATAAAACGCTGAGGCTCACCACCTGCCTTGGGAGCCACTTCTACTCCAGCGGACTTAAGCTTTCCAGCGCGCTTGCTGGAGATGTCCGCTACGTGGCCACGCTCGGACCTCGAAGCCAACCGACGCGGTTTGTCCAAGAAACCCAATTGAACCGCATCGTAACCATCACGATCCACGGTTTTGACCTGTAGCACCTTGCAAGGCCCTGCTTGGATCACGGTTACCGGAACAATGTTGCCATCGGCGAATATCTGAGTCATGCCGACTTTGCGGCCAAGGATACCTTTTCTCATGTTTCAGTTCCGTGAATCGTTGCCCCAGAGGACTCGCCAAAACCTTTGACAACTTCAAAGAATTCGACGGTTAGCTCCGGTGCATCCGCACCATACGAGTACAACCTACGAGTAAAACCTACAAGTAAAACCCAGGGTGAATAAACCAATCGCAAAGACCGAAGAGACCTGCTACCGGGAAGTCGCCTTGATCTTGATGTCTACCCCCGCTGGCAAACTCAGTTTGTTCAACGCCTCAATCGTCCGAGCCGTCGCCTGCTTGATGTCGATCAATCGCTTGTGGGTCCGAATCTCGAACTGCTGCCGAGCCTTCTTGTCAATGTGCGGACCAGAAAGAACTGTGTACTTCTCGACACGCGTCGGCAACGGAATCGGACCATGCACTTCCGAGTGCGTCCGCTTGGCCGTCTCGACAATCTCGAGGGCACTTTGATCCAAGACAGCATGGTCGTAAGCCTCCATGCGAATCCTGATGACTTCGTGCGATCCTGACACAGTTAACTACCTCTTATTAAGCTTTTCTCAACGCGCAGTAGGCTTTTCCAAGACTGATCTCGGACGCTCCACGCTCAAACAAGCTTCCTCGGGTGAGGAAGGGACAGGGATGATAAAAGCCCGGTGTGCGTTCGTCAACTACAAATGAAGATTTTTCTAAATTGCTGGAAAAGATTTGGCGGAACGTGGTTTCACAGCCGCAAGCGACCAATGCTTTAGGCCTACCAAAAATTGTTTTTTGGTACGCCTAATTGCTCGTTTGCTATCTTAGAGGACCAAGCTGCCGGGACTGTAAGGCTTTTAGGGACTGTCGGGTGCAGGCGTTATCTGCCACCCAATCCAGGTCCACCAGCACCAGCTCCACCTAGACCGCCCCCTAAACCGGGCCCCCCTAAACCGGGACCACCCAATCCGGGACCACCCGTACCGGCACCACCTAGGCCGCCACCCAAGCCAGGACCACCTAGACCTGGTCCTCCAGGTCCAGCACCTCCCAATCCTGGGCCACCACCCATTCCACCCATACCGCCAGGCCCGGCTCCACCGCCATCGTTTCGCAAGGGGCCTCCAAGTGGCCCAACGGCGGGTTTGTCCGGTTGAGTGAACATCCCATATCCGGTGAAGTCGTCGAATTCTCTGAGCACGACGATACGACCGGAGTCCGGATCGAAGGCGACCGAATCGCCACCGGTTTTCAGGAATGCATCCTTGGGGACCTTGACCTCCAAAGGCTGCATTCCGTGCATGTCGATCATCGTCAAAAGCACCTTGCCATCCCGCTTTTCGACGGCCTTGATCAACTTGGAGATCGGATGGATCAGTTCCACTGGCAGTTCTTTACCCTGATCACGAATCGGTTGACCGAACACGTGCCCCCTCGAGACGGACTCCTTGCGGGGCAAGTAGGCTGCGATCTTTGGATCGTACTCGGCAAATACGACATCTGTCTTAGGAGTCGAGCTTTCAAAGAGTTTGCGTTGGGCATCGGGTGCATAAGCGATTGAAAGGTCGCTCATGTAGGCCTCGGCCAACCGTTTGGTCGAAACAGGACTCGAGGGATCCGACCAGGATGTCTTACGGGCGGAATTCCTCTTGTAATAGGTTTCCCGCCCTTCTTTGTCCTTCTCAGGTTTGAAGGCCTCTCGATCCTGTCTCTCCTTGACTAACAAGTCTTGGACACGACGGAGCGTGCCGCTTGCCGAATCGAGCAATGCAGACCTTGGTTGGATCGATGCGGATTCGGGAAAGTTCGGGTCGTACATCAAGAGTCTCACACGGTAGCGATAGACTCGATTCGGCTTGGCCTCAAAATCGTAGAATCGAACCAATTTGTGCTTGGTCGATGGCAGTTCGCGCGGGATTTCTTCCCGAGCAGGGCTTGCACCACCTCCCATGCCACCGCCGCCGCCGAGGCCTCCGCCGAATCCTGGAGGACCACCTGATCCGAATCCGCCAAAGCCACCCGGAGCGCCTGCTGGAGGTCCACCGCCTCCACCGTAACCTGCCGGCGGTCCACCCGCTCCTGCTCCGCCGCCGTAGCCTGCTGGGGGGCCTCCTCCGCCATATCCTGATGGCGGTCCACCCGCCCCTGCTCCGCCGCCGTAGCCTGCCGGAGGACCTCCACCACCATATCCGGCAGGTGGGCCGCCTCCAGGACCGCCTGCTGGTCCTCCAAGTCCACCCGGAGCCCCACTCTCAGGTTCACTCCCTGATTCTCCTTCGTATCCGCTGCTGCCCGAGCCACCGAGTCCACCCATCGGATTTCCAGATCCAGGAGGTGCTTGGAATCCACCTGTCGAGGAACCAGCGATCGGAATCTGGGAGTGGGATACGAAATCGCGATAATTCTTAAGTAGCAAAGGCGGCACGGGAATCGTGATATTGGGGGCAATCCAACCGGCGTCTGAAACTTCCGGCGCGGTGCCTAGCCAAATCGACTTCGAAAGCTCCTTGAGCCTTTCTGAACTCGCATTCGGAAGCGGTTGCCAATCGGACTCCTGCACTTGCTTGGCAGGATCATCGGTGACATCCACCCGTTCGACTTCGAATCCGACGTAATTCGGAGTGTCTCTACCGGGCATTACATTGCCACCGGGCGAGAGTTTTGCACGGTACTCTTTTTCCATGTCTTGGTGAGGCACCAGCGCCATGACGCTCACAAAACCGATATCCCTGGGTCCGATTGATTTTCGCTTGGGATCGTTAGGATTCGAAGGGCCGAGCGTATGGGACGGGAAGCCACGATCGTATCCCGCCGAAAGATACCGCTTTGCGGCTACGGCACCGGCACCAGGCCCACCAAATCCTGGACCTCCAGAACCTGGAGGACCGCCACCACCGAGCAGGCCCGGAGGGCCTCCGCCACCCAAAAGTCCCGGAGGACCGCTCTCACCCTCCGAACCATTGCCCCGTCCTGCACGATCTCGATCATCTCTTCTCCTGACCGGTGCTTTGGGCTCCTCTGCATCTTTAAGTTTTTCCAAATACTCAACCAGTTGAGGATTGGCGTTGCCGACTACGATCGGTCCGAAGAAGTACTTGGCTTCCAAGGACGTTGCCGGAAGGATATCCGGATCGGATCGATACCCAGTGATTCGAGAACCCGGAACGGGAATCTCCGGTCGATAAAGATCCTTGGGGATAGGCTTGGTCGTGTTGATCGATTTCTCGGCATAGCTGACGTCGATCACGCCCTTGACTCGGGCCTCTTCGTCTTTGATCGCATCCCAATGATTTTCTCGAATCTGATTGAGAACCTGACTGGCCTTGTCAGACAGTTTCTTCGGATCCTTGCTCGACTCAATCGTCTTGGATGTGAATCCCATGTAAACCAAGCCGGCGCTCAACAATAGCATCAGTCCGAAGACGAACTTCTCCACGTGATAGAGCATAAACTCTTTGGCGTTGAAGCTTCCTTTGGCCTTCGACTTGCTCTTTGCCACAGGCTTGTCATCTGCCACCGACTCCACCGCCTTGCCTTCGGCTTGGTCTTTGTTTTTCTTTTTTCCGAACATCATCGAACTCCTTGATTAGTTGTTTGGTGCCGGGGGGTTGGCCGGAGCATTGGGATCTTGCCCTGCCGGCGCGTTTGGATCAGGCGCTGCGGTTGGGCTCTCTGGGGCGTTAGGGTCAGGGGCTGGGGCCGGGTTGGCCGGAGCGTTAGGGTCGGGGGCTGGGGCCGGGTTGGCCGGAGCGTTCGGGTCAGGGGCTGGGGCCGGGTTGGCCGGAACGCTAGGATCGGGAGATGGGGCCGGGTTGGCCGGAGCGTTGGGATCGGCCGCAGGAGCAGGATTCGCTGCCGGAGTTGGTTCGGCGACGGTTGCAGCAGCCCCCGCAGCAGCGGTCTTGGTGCTGCTCAAATTTGCCGGTGGGTTGAACAAGTAGATCAATCCAAAGACTTCGATTGGGACTTCTCCATTGGTGGAACGGTTAGCTGCTCCACCCCCCATGGAACCCATGCCGGGAGGTGCAGCGCCTCCTTCGCCGGACTCTGGTTCTTCTCCGTCACCTCGAAGGTTTGCACCTGACCCGCCGGCACCCGCCGCACCTAATCCTCCTTGGGGGCCATCATCGCTACCTCCGCCACCGAATCCTCCTGCGGCACCCATTCCTGCGGCACCGCCGCTCGATGTGGCTTCGGTGTTGTAGCGAACCTGGAGTACTTCGAGCATCATCTTTCCGTTTCCGCACTCGGTAAGGAGTCTACCTAGTTGCGATTCGTCGATCTTGAGTCGCATTCGAACCGGAATCCGCTTGGCGATCGCGATCACTGCATCGTTTGCATTCTGAAGATTCATGGCACCTCGAAGTTGGGTACCTGTCAGGGGCTTGAACGAAGTGTCTACATATCGACCTTCGGCCGGATCTTTGGCCTTCATCGCACCGGCGGGAACCATCGATCCGCCACCTTTGCCACCCATGCCATAGCCTGCCGGGGGGCCGCCGCCACCACCACCGGCATAGTCTGCCGGCGGACCGCCACCCATCATTCCCCCCATCATTCCTCCCATGCCGCCACCCCCAGATCCCGAGAGCGTTCCGGCTTCGCGGCTGGCCTTCGAACCCCAACGGATCCATTCGATCTCTCGAACGACCGCCTGGAAATTCTCCTTGGCCTCAGCGTTGGTGTTTGCCAAGATATCCATGAGACCTCGGAGGATCCAAATATCTTCTTGGGTGTAGTAAATCTCGTGGATTGTCGGTGGTACGGTTCGAGCATACCAAGGCATCGCGGTCGAGATCAGCTCTTTTTGTGAGGCCTCGGACCATCGCACCAAATCTTTGGAGTCATCGAGCTTTCCTGGCGTTCCGGGATTGAATCCGCCCCCTGGGGGTGAAAAAGCGCCACCGCCTGGGGGTTCGAATCCGCCGGCACCGGGATTCATCGCTTTTTGATCGAGGACGAACTTCCAAGTGCTACCGATACGTTTGGCAAGGGCTGGGAACTCCGGTTCGATGTAATCCTTGTAAACGGTTCTATCTCGGACTGTGATTTGGTTCAGAGGTGCCGGAACCGGTTCTGGAAGCGGAAAAGCCACGGTTTTCTCGAATGGCCTCAGGCTATCGAAAATCTGGTGGACTTGGTCCTGCTGAAACGCATTCTTGGGCCAAGTCAGAAACTCTTTTTGACGCTCGTACTGAAATTGCCAAGCTTGATCGACGTCCGAGACGAGTCCTTCGAGCCTTTTTTCCATCTGGCTATGGGACTGTTCGTTCGGGTGCGTAGCGGTCTTGCCCCCGACCTCGTTGATCTTCGAGAAGACACCATTGATGGTGCTGATGCGTTGATTGATCGAGGTGTACATGCTGGTCGAGGTCAAATAGAAGATGATGCTCGAAAGCAGCAGTGCAAGACCAGCGACGATCCAAAATGAATATTTCGCGACTTCTTTAAGGTATCGTTTCAAGTCATCCATGGGACTTCTCCGGTTCGGATTACAAGTGCTACTGGAGTGGGATTGGATTGTTTGATGCTCTTTGGTGGTGGTTCGATCTAGCGAACATTTAAGCTTAGGGCTCAGCCACCACTTTCAGGTTCATAGCCACCGGCTGGGGCTGCTGCCGCTGGGGCTGACGGGGTCGATGGACCGGTAATATTGGCCAGTTCTCCGGGTTTCCAAGCGAACTGAACGATAAAATCGAACTTCGGAGCTGGGAAATCCGGTGGTACCACGTTGCCTTGCGCATCCTTGATCTCGGGCAAGGCCTGGGAGCCCGAAGCGCCACCGAAGCCTCCGCCGCCGGCCGGACCGCCACCTGCGATGCCACCCCCCGGGCCAAACCCGCCGCCGGACAATCCGCCACCGCCGGACTCGGGTTCCGAGCTCCCGCCAGCACCTCCTGGACCCAAGCCCGGACCGCCCCCGAATCCTCCTCCCCCGGGCAACGACGGTCCTCCCCCGCCGGAACCGAAGCCTGCGGGAGGACGGATACCTCGCTCCTCGAGCAGTCGGATGTATTCCGGGTTAGGTACTTTGTAGTCACGTTTGGGCTGAGCGCTGCGATTGATCAACACCGGCCGTCGCACACCCAAATCGTACATCGATACTTCTCGGACTTCGCCCGGTTTCTCGCCCGGTAGCTTGACCATCCCGCTCTCGAGGAATTCGACCAGGTAGTTCGTGACGTGGGCTGCACCTTCGCGACCTTTTTTCTCCGTGCCGTTGTAGTAGTGGTATCCTTTGATCTCGATGACCCATCCGGGGCCGGTCGGATCAGGATCTTTTTCAGCCGGCAATCGGTTCTTGGCGAAACCTGCTTGCTCCCGGGATTTGAGATCCTCTTGGTAGCTCTGCTTGAGTGCGGGCTTGTACCAATTGGCCAAGCTATCGAAGTACATCTGCTCGACACTTGTGATGTGAAACTCCATGCGATCCTTATAAGGTCGCTCCTGAGGAGTTTTTTCCATCAACACAGCAACAGTCGTCCCTCTCGCGTAGAATAGGAAGAGTATTTTTAT
>JBJTAQ010000392.1:0-2750 GCA_046090945.1 Pirellula sp. | reverse complement strand
TCTATCTTTCCTAAGAACGATGGCTTCACGGCAACTGCGGCACCTGTGTCATTCGGTTCGATGGAGTACTGATAAGCAGCCGCATCCTCTCCGACCACCCAGAGTTTGGTACCATCGTTGCTCCAAGCCATCGCCGAAACGATGCTTGGGCATTCGAGCGAGTGCGTAACAGCACCCTTGTCGGCTCGAACGATTTCCAAACTCGGACCGCGGGTCGCTTTGGCAATTGCTAGCCCATTGCTAGCGACCGAAACAGCATGAGCACCCTTGAGCAACGCACCGATACCGTCTTCGGCTACACCGGTATTCCTTCTCCAAATTTTGATATCTCGATACCCTCCCGTTGCGATGCGAACCGCATCGGGACTCATCGCAACCGATTGCACCATGTCCAGATGAGCGACCGGCAGTTGTGTTTGCAATTGGGATTGGGTAGCTGGATCGATCAAAAAAGCCACATCCGCTGCCCCGTCGAGCGCAGGCCAACGATAAACGATCGTCTGATTGGCGCGGCCGGTTGCCACCCACTGCCCATCGGGACTTGAAGCCATCGCATACATCGGTCGAACGGTATCCGGCACTTGTTTCCACTGCGCTGCATTGGCCGCCTTCATCACTCCAGCGGCTGCACCGGCATCGATCCAAGCTTGAATGAGATTCGCTTCGTCAGGCGTGAGTCTCTTGGCCCCGACTGCATTTTTATCTGGGGGCATCACCGACTCATCGGTCGCTCGCACTCGCTTGACGAGCTCACTCTCAGCCCCCTTGCCAGCGACAAACGATGCGCCGCTATCCCCACCCTTGGAGAGTTTATCGAATGACTCAAGGTTCAGCCCTCCCTCGGCCTTTTGCGTGTTGTGGCACGCAAGGCAGTTGGCCCTCAGGATGGGCAAGACATGGTTGGCGTAGTCCTTGGGCTCATCAGGGTTCTGCGCCAGCAGACTTTGGCCGAACACCAAGACTCCTCCGAGACAGAGTGCTCGAAGAGTGGTCGCATGATTTTTTTTGGAACTCAGATGCATAACAAGCCTCACGGCTATTTGGGTTTAGATGAATGTAATGATCTCGAAGGTTACTTGGCAGCTTCAGGCGCTGGAACGATCCGCAAGCGAAAAGGTGCTGAGGAAACGAACGTCGGAAAGTCCCTTGGCGCAATCTCTTTAGCAAGTGCGTCGATCTTGGGATTCGTCTCGGCGATGATTTTCTCTGCGGCCGGCCGATCTCCGGTCCAGTTTGGATCGGCCAGCTTGGCTTGAATGCGATCACGATAAGCGACCAGCCTTGCATGCGACTCCGGATGCAGCGACTGCTTGATAATGATCTCGGTTTGGAACCACACGGTGTATTCACCCGGTGTCGCATCGGTGGCAACCTTGATTTCCGGCGACGCCTCCGCGGCGTTAGGTGGCAATTCAAATTCCCCGAGAGCCACTTTCGCGGGAAGGTTTTGAGGTCTCATCACACCTTTCTGCTCGCCACCGGGCCTCCTAACGGCTTTGATCGGCAGCTTGGCACTACCACCTAGCGGTATCTCCAAGACCCATCCTGGTCCATCCCCGGCGCGTATTTGAATGGGCGCGGCATCTTGATCGATGACTTTCAGTTGCCATTGGCTCGACAATCGCGATTGCGGTAACCCTCGATCGGCCGAAGCCGACACAGCGATGGTGGCTGCACGCACTGGCACCAGGAGTTCCTGGGTCGTATTGCTGGGATCGACCCAAGTCCCCTTGGCAATCGGCTGGATCGAACCAACCCAATTCACTGCGTTTTCTTCCGCATAAAAAATCAATTGCGTTTCGGTTTGACCTGGAGCGATCACGGCGGGATAGACCGAAACGCCAGGCGGAAGTCCGTCACAAGCCACCTGGATCGGTCCTGCGAAACCTCCTGCCCGGCGAACACTAACCTGCATGGCGCATTGGCCACCTTTGGTTAAAGCCACACCGGTTGTTTTCGCTTGCGCAGCGTTATTGGTGTCTGGTACCCAATGCCCTACAGCATGAAAGCGTGGATGGGCAGGACCGACACGCAAAGTCACCCGAGTCGGTGTCCTGCTCGATGGCAGCTTTTGCAAATCGCTCACCGACAGGCGAACGTTCTTCCCTGGCGGACCCGCAGGGATAGTCAAGATCGGATCGGAGGACAACAATCCAACCGCCTTGGTGCCGCCTCCTATACCATCCTCGGCGACGGCGATGATATCTCGACCGATCGTACTGGTCCGAGCCCGATAATCCTTGATCCTCTGCTGCAAGGAAGCATCCAGAGCCGTTTCCGCAGGGGCGCTCAAGGCAGCTTGGATTTCGGCCATCTGCTCAGCAGTCGGTGCAGGACCGAGTCGATCTGCAACAATTCGAACATCGGATAATTGTCCATCTGTCGGCGAAAACGCCTCGCATTCAAAAACCGCACCTTCGGCTGCTGGGAATTCAATCTCGAAGGTCGGCTTGGTCGAGACCACTTCCACGGTGGTCTGCCAACGGGGAGCGGGATAGATACCGCCTGCGGGGATACTGGCCGGATCGATCACAGGCCAGGTCGGTAGATTCTCCTCGAATACATAATGAGGCGGCTTCCATGCTTGACTACCAAGCAGTGGATGATTCTCGGGAGGATCGATCACCAGGGCGAAGACGGTTGCATCGGAGGCTCGGAAAAGAAAGTCGTAGATTCTCAGTTGGATCTCGTCTACAGTTGATCCAACTTGACCTCTTCTACTATTTAAATCTCCAATGACATCCCCCATG
>JBJTAQ010000391.1:0-6650 GCA_046090945.1 Pirellula sp. | reverse complement strand
CGCCACCTTGGATTTCGCTTTCGAGCCGTATTTTGTGCGCCAGTGCCAGAGCGGCTTCCGGATAAGCTTTCTCATTGAGTGCTTGTTGGATGATTTGATCAAGCGTTTCGATCGCGGTTTTCGGGAGGCCTTGGTTGACGGCCTCTTCAAATTTCTTCCACATGGGGATGCGCTCCTTGGGAAATCCTGGTTCGCGGTAGCGACTAGTTGGTTGCTCTGGTGCTTGGAATGCGAGCCCGGTAGCACCGGTCGAGACCCAGCTAACGAGGAAGATCAGACAGATTTTTACCAGCTTGGACGCTTGCATGGCGGTGAACACCTTGGTTTTCATTAATTGCATATTCGGAGTTTGTACTCCGGGAGTACAACGGCAATGGTAAGGGTTTCTTAGGGGGCAATTCAAGCGATGGCGGTTTTTTAAGTATTATTTTACGCATTGCCCAAGCCGAGGAATTCCCGGACGACAGGTCGTTCGAGTAGATGCGAGTTGACATGGGGGCGGCATTTTAGCAGATGGGCCTGGGCCTGTTGGGGAGTCATCCCGCGGTATTTAACAAGCCAGCAGATGACGATCGTCGCCGAGCGAGCCCGGCCAGCTTTGCAGTGGACGTAGACACACTCGTTGCGGCTGGTTTTTTGTTCGAGAAATTCCACACCCTTCATGACGGATTCCAACGAGGGATGATTGAAGTCGACGGTGGGGAGCCAGAGTTGTTGAATGTTGTGTTTTTGATACGAAACGGTGGGACCGGGGTATTCCTCGCACATATTGACCACTCCGCGAACTTGGAGTTGGGCAAGTTTCGGGACATCGCGTTCGAGGGGTAACGCGCCTAGGATTACCAGCGGATCGACATGGTCCCACCAGTGACGACGATGCAAGACACGCGCCAGGAGGAAGTTCCAAGCGAACGTGGGTAGAAACAAGGCGCGGGCAAGGATGGGCCGCATATCAAGCTTTAGAAAGATTCGGTGATGAGCGGATCGGTGTCACCGCTGTGTTCCCCATTGGTGGTTGTCGACAGATTCGTCGAGTGCCCATCGAAATGATCATAGGGGCTTTCCTTTAAGGGCATCGCGTCGATGATTTTCGTGGCGTTCGAAGGCGGAATGGCAGAGACACTCATAGCGGGATTCTTCCTCGATATTGTCCACTTTGCCGCCACGACAGTGATGTTGTCGGACCCCCCGCCTTGTTTGGCTAGCTGCACGAGCGACTCGCAAACCGACTGCATCTTAACACCGGTGGCGAGTACCTTCTCGATGACGGAATCATCGACATGCTTGTTCAGCCCGTCGCTGCACATCAAGACCACATCGCCAGGCTCAAGCGGATAGCTGGTCAGGTCACCTTGGACATCTTCGGCACCTGCTCCGAGCGCGTTGACCAAGACGTTTGACCAAGGAGATCTTTCGGGGTTATTTGGATTCAGTTGACCGGTTCGCATCATTTCATTGGCGACTGTGTGATCGCGGGTCAACAAAGACAAACGCCCTCGACTGAATATATAGCAACGGGTGTCACCGGCGTGAATCACGACGAGTTTTGGCCAGACAACGTAAGCCATCGTGAAGGTTGTACCCATACCGGTAAGTGCTTCGGAGGCTTCCGAACGCCGCTGTATTTCCTGATGTGCCTCGCTGAGCATCAGTCGGAGGTCATCATAGAAGTGATCGTGATCACCGCCAGCCAGGAGGCTGTTCCATTGGGGTCGATTGAGGATCGCTGTCATGAAGTAACGTACGGCAAGGCCACTTGCTTCATGCCCAGCTTTGTGTCCTCCCATTCCGTCGGCTACCATAAGCAGTTGGCCGATAGGATCTCCTAGCAGAGTCGAATCAGGTTCGATTCCAAGAGAAACCGATCGGAGACGAATCCCACGAGACAATTCCCCGACGAAAAACTGGTCTTGGTTTTCTGAACGAACCAAACCCGGATCGGTCAATCCACCGGTATCTACTTCGATTAATGTCATATGGAATTCAATTTCTACTCGGTTGAATCCGCTAGTGAATCCGCTGGTGAATCCGCAGTGCTACCCACCCGACTAGGGATGCATTGCGGCGAGCGTTGGCGCAGTAAAGTGATTGCGCTGGACTCACTCCAGGCTATTCGCTAACCTTGGACGGGGGCAGTCAGACCCCTTCGGGCCACTCCATAATATTACCTGATTCTGCGGAAAAGTGTTGAAAAAAGCCAACGGCCATGCAAGAAAACCTACCTGAATACCCCCTCCGGGTCTACAACACATTGACGAAAACCAAAGAGCCCTTTCGGACTTTAACACCTGGGAAAGTAGGGATGTACCTGTGCGGACCAACGGTGTATGCCGAGGCCCATATCGGCCACATGGTCGGTCCAGTGATTTTTGACACCGTCAAGCGGTATTTGACCTACTGCGGTTACGAAGTGACTTGGGTGGTGAATATTACCGATGTGGATGACAAGCTGATCGTAAGGTCCCGGGAAAAGGGGATATCGATGTTCCAGCTAGCCACACAAATGACGGCCGATTACCTATCGAACTTGCAAGCTCTAGGGGTTGATCAAATTGACCGCATGCCCCGAGCGACCGACAGCATCGGGGAAATCATCCAGTTTGTAACTGAGCTGGTCGATCAGGGCTTTGCGTATGCCAGCGATGGTGACGTCTTCTTTGATGTGAACAAGGATCCTGAATATGGACGGTTGAGCAATCGATCAGCCGATGAGCAGCAAGGAGAAGGTGGCGGTGCTGCCAGTCGCAAACGTTCTGCCGGGGACTTTGCATTGTGGAAGTCCGCAAAACCTGGAGAGCCAAGTTGGCCGAGCCCTTGGGGGCCGGGACGTCCTGGATGGCACATTGAATGCTCTGCAATGAGTCGAAGCATTTTGGGGCAGACATTTGATATCCACGGCGGTGGTCTCGATTTGGTCTTCCCCCATCACGAAAACGAACTTGCCCAAAGTCGATGCTGCCACAGCAAGCCAATGGTCACCTATTGGATGCACAATGGTTTGATGCGAGCTTCGACCGAGGGTGGCAAGGTAGGGGGCAAGACAGATCGAAGCGGAGCCGAGTCGAGCGAGTCGGCAGCCGAGGCTGTCTCGGGGAAGATTTCCAGAAGTAAAGGAGCTGGCGGCTTGGCTGCTTTGATCGCCAAGCACACCGGTGAGCGCATTCGCTTCTTCCTGCTCAGAAGCCACTACCGATCGACAAGCATCTTTGGAGACGAGCCGTTGGCCGAAGCTGGTGCGGCACTCGATACGTTCTACCGACTTTTTGAAAGGTCAGAGAAAATACTTGGCGCTTCGGTATACGATATCCCGTACGCATTACGACGTAGCGAATTTAAGCATCTAGAGAACCCCCCTGCCCTGCTCGCTGAGTTGTTTCCGTTGAGAGAATCCTTTTTGAGCAAAATGGACGACGACTTCAACACCGGTGGTGCCACAGCAGACCTGTTTGAAATGGCTCGAGCGCTGAACCGATATATCGATCAGGCGAAACTAGAGGAGGCCGCCGACGACCAAGCTCGCCAGACGCTCCGAAGCGGCTTGGCGATTCTTCGCGAGATGGCTTCTCTACTTGGAATCTTTCGCAAACCGGTAACCCTGGTATCTGCAGACTCTGATACGGCTGATATCGTGGCTGGATTGATGGATTTGGTGATCCGATTGAGGGCCGATGCGAGGACCAAGCGGGATTTTGCCACTTCGGATGCAATCCGCGACGGCCTGAAAAAAATAGGAATCGCGATGCAAGATGGCAAACAGGGAACGGTTTGGGAAATCCAGAGGTAACGGCCTACTTGGATTCGGCTTGCTCCTCTTTGGGCACCGGAAACGGCCCGTGCTCGGCGGCCATGTGGCTGGCCAAAAAATAAAGCTTTGCCGCCGCCGCAATCTTTTCGTAGTTGATCTTGTCTGGCGAATCGGTGGTGCGGTGATAGTCTGGATGGAACCCTCCAAAGAGAAATGCCACCGAGGTTCCTTTCTTGAAGAAATTGAATTGATCGCTGCGACCAAAGACCCCCTCTTCGTCGAATTCAAACTCAAAATTGACGGACTTGTTCGCTTCCAAAATCAATCCATGCAATGACTTGTCTCCTTTCTCACTACCAACTAGGTGCAAGGATCGGACGTTGTCGCTTGCTGACTCGTTCTGCTTCTCTTCATTGCGGCCAACCATGTCGATGTTGAGCATGCAGACCATTTTTTCCAATGGGAGAATGGGATTGTTGACATAGTGCGCTGAACCGACCAGTCCGATTTCTTCGGCTGCAAACCACATAAACAGGATACTGCGTTTGGGTTTGATTGGATTTGAAGCGATCGCCTTGGCGATACTCAGCAGCGCCGTCGAACCGGATCCATTGTCGTCGGCTCCTGGAAAATAATCGTTGCCGCGTACGCCCAAGTGATCGAGGTGGGCACCCAGGACGATGTATTCATCGCTAAGAGCCGGGTCCGAGCCCTCCTGCCAAGCGAGCACGTTGGGTACAGCGATCGGCTCGCGTCGAACGCGAAGCTCAGCCTTGAACTCGATGTCGGTCTCATGGGCATCGATCGCATTTTCCTCGGGGATCGTCAACCACTCCTCTTTGCCTCCCACAGCTGCCAGAATCTGCTTGGCAGCATCTATGTGAATACTACCCCCGATTCCGACTGCGCGTTGGCGAGAGTCGGGACGCTCTTGCTGAGGCGTTGACTTCGGCTCCCTGTCGACGACTCGAAGCACAGCTGCGGCTCGTTTGCGATTGAGTCGAAATGCATTCGCCGAAGCCGCATTGTCGTCGGCCACAAGAATCACGAATTTGTTTTCAATAACAAGATCATCCGCAATCTTGGCACCCTCGCCTGCCATTTGCAGGAAGACAACTTTACCCGAGAACTCCGCCTGGTCCACGAAACGATCAAGCCCCACGGTTTTATCAAAACCGATGGCCAAGTCGTTTGGGCCGATGATTTTCGATTGCGAAGGGTCGACAACCAGTCGACTCATCGGAAGCATCTGGAAATAGGTTCCAGCATCGCCCATCGGTTTGTGTCCAAACTCGGCCAGCTTTCCGGAGACCCACGAGGCAGCTTTCACGTACCCTTCTTGGCCAGTTCCGCGCCCCTGGAAACCAGGACCTGCAAGAATGTGGATCCACTCCTGACACTGCTCAGCTGTGATGGATTCAAAACCAGGCCGCAGCTGATCCGGAGGAGGAATCGCACCTTCGTACTGCGAATAGAGAGCTGAAATGTTAGAGACTGCGAACCCCAGGGCTAGCAGAGCTTTTAGCATCCAAGTTCGAAAGTAGGTCATGGGAAGAGTCTATCTATCTTTGGATCAGTGTACTTACAAAACGGCTGCCCGCTGATGATAGACTCCCTCAAGTCGAATGACGAGCCCTAGTAGATACACAAACCTCGTTCCGAGTTGCGATAATCCAAAATCAGGTACCGCTTCACTCCAAGACTTCAATTTTTGGCATGGAAAGATAGAGGATGGGCATTTGGCCATCCTCGGAAGTGAGGTAGGGGATGTGATAGATCCCGCAAGCCAGTTTGCCCCCCCCGGTCGGGTCGACTAGTTGCCAACCCTGATCCTCGCGATAATACTCTGCCCAAATATGACCACTGGTTCCATAAAACCAACCCCCGACCTGCCGGGCCGGAACACCAGCCGCACGAGCAAGGGTGATGAAGCAATCCGAAAAGTCCCAGCAATGCCCAAACCCTTGCTCAAGCACTTTTCGAGTCCCCCAACGGCTCCCGGACTGTCCTGAATATTTTAAGTTAATCCCCGGCGATAGCCATTCGAGGATGGCTTGTACTTTTCCCTCGTTGGAGGTTTTACCCTCGGTGATTCGCTCTGCGAGCAAAGTCAATTTTGGATCATTCGAAGGCCAATATTTTGTAGGTGCAGTCAGCGTTTCCATCGGCCGCTGTTTGTCGGCATGAAAACCCGTTGAGTCGACAACAATTTCAAGGCTAGCGACCACAAAGGGAATATTCTCGCGCAGCATTGGATCCACAAAGGAATAGGTTACCGAGCATTCATTCGAATCGGTTTCGCTTGCGGTTGGTCGGAAGTTGTATTGAGTTTTTGTAGGTGCAAGCTCTGGGTTCCTGAGCCTCAGTTGGTTTCCGAATGTGAACCCCTTGGACAACTCTTGAACCTTCTTAGTCCCATCTTGGCTAACGCCGGCTTGGAGTTCCAAAAAATGATTGAATAAAAGATTGCAAGCCATCGCATCGGCTTGATCAATGGTACCTAGGTCTGCGGTTACTCGATAACGGACTGACTTTGGTTTCTCGATAAGTCCTAGTTCGTAGGATGTCTTGATGGCAATCGCTTCATCGATATTCTTCCCAACATATTCAAAGACCATCGCTCCCTTTTGCAAGCAGAATGGATAGGGCTTGAGCTTCCTCAGAGATTCAAGAATCGTCTTCGCATCGGCTGGATTGCGAGCAACGATGAGGTTGACCTGGATCGGACGCCCGTGAATCCTAAGGAAAGCGTTGCTCAAGCTAAGGATTGGCCCGCCGAGTTTATCCCCGATCGCTTTGGATTGGGCGGCCGTTAAATCGATCTGCTTTTCTAATACAATCCCAGCGGGAAGATTGCTCAGGAATTCCTTGGCGGGTTCCTGCCCGGTACAAGCCCCTACGCAAA
>JBJTAQ010000390.1:0-1622 GCA_046090945.1 Pirellula sp. | reverse complement strand
CATATCGTGTCGCTCGATACGCAACATGGACCGATCGCAACCCACCGTATTACCGTCGGTACACTCGACGCAAGCTTGGTCCACCCTCGCGAAGTTTTTCGTGCCGCGATCCGCGATAGCGCTTCGGCAGTCTTGCTGGTGCACAATCATCCTTCCGGCGACCCCACTCCAAGCCGTGAGGATATCGCAGTCACTGATCGTCTCAGCAAAGTCGGCGAGTTGGTCGGTATCCGAGTGCTCGATCACATTGTGGTCGCCAAAGGTGGCGCTCGCAGCGTCATGGCAAGTCGCTGAGCTTTTTTCGTCGAATCGCTAGCAGACCAAACACCGTCGTAAAAATTGCAAGACTGGCCGGTTCAGGAACTGCGGAATTGCCACCGGTGAGCGTCAATCCGGAGATTTCGGATTGCGTCAGGACATTGTTGTACAATCGAGCTTCCGCGATCCTCGCATCGATCCCCCCTTTTGTAAAAGGACTCCAGGGCAGAGTATGTCTTGCCCCGAAAATGACTTCGACATCATTGCCACTCCAACTGGCTGCGTTACCACTTGTATACTGTCCAATCTGAATACCGTTACGATAGGCTGTGATTTGGACATTGCTACCCGAGACGGCATAAGAGTAAGCCAATTGAAGCATCGTGCCTGTTGTGGTTTCTTGAAAACCGGGATTGAAATTCTGAGTCCGACTCGCTGTATTGCTACCAGATGCCCAACGGTCGGTTTGGAATTCACCGAAGACCATCCCATCAAATCGATCCGCCGTTAAGGAATCGATGGTCATCGCAGATCCATAGCCGGTTTTGTTGCTGATGCTCGTGAGCGTCAACCATACCACCATGGTCTTGCTGGAAATCGTTGGGCCGGAGTAGTTCCCGTTCGTGCCAGCCCAGCCAGTAGGAACCTGAACGACCCCAGGTTGACTCGCTACGATCAATTCACCATTGACGATACTGGCGGTTCCATGGAGTGTCAGATCGCTAAAATTTCCCGTCGTATCCTTGAGGCTTCCTCCTTCAAAGGTCCAAAGCCCGATAACGCTGGCAAAGCTTGATTGTGCTAATAAGAGGAACATCACTGCGACAACGGCGGTTTTGATTACTCGAATAGTCATGATTGGGGGTTCCGTTTTTTCGATTGAACCAAGAAGCTGGGGGGAATCCTGAGATCGCCAACTGTTTGCCGATCTGTTTACGGTTTTAGACGCGATCAACGCAGGAGCAAGAAACCGTGATCCGTTTTGCGCCGCCAGGGCACAAAGTCGCTAATAAGCAAAAAAAGGGGATTGACATCCATTCGGTTTTTGTTGCGTTGCTCGATTCAACACATGGATCCCAAACCCATGCGGTTTGCATTAGAATACCTATCCGATTCATTTCCCTCACCCTTCACTGACGGGCTTCGAGCCAAGGTACACCGATGAACCGACGTTTCCTTTTATCCACATGCATCGCTCTGCTTGCGACCTGTTTCGGAGCTGCCATCGCACAAGAAGCCAAACGCGAGCCAATGGTTCCGGATCAAGGTGCCAAGTTTACTCCCATCCAGATCGATACCACTGGCGATGGATGGGTCGAATTGGGCAAAGATGATTTTCAACGAGCCAACTGCGACGAAGAGAC
>JBJTAQ010000389.1:0-6889 GCA_046090945.1 Pirellula sp. | reverse complement strand
CCTTCGCAAAGTTACTCCGAATCTTGTCGAGATACTTTGCGTCGGGCTTTGACTTCAAACAATCTGCGCAACAGACATAGAGAATTTCCTTGGTCTCTGGATCAGTCATCTTGACTGGCTTTGCATGGCTAGTCAGCGATTCGCCGGAGACTGGACAGATTGCTTGTACTGAGATTCTTAGTCGCTCGCGGCGTTGCTCTGAACTTTCCTTTTGTGGTTCATCCGCAAAGGAAAATCCAACCAGACAAACCGAAACAGCGATCACAAAAAACTTACCAAATGCACGAATCATCTTAACCTCTTCATACTTGAAAACGAACACTAACTACAACTTCGTTGAAGCCACCCACTGGTTGACTTCGGCAATATCGTTTGCGCCAATCATTGTCAGCTGACGATCTTCGTTCTTCCAGCTCACGGCGAGCTGTCCTGCGGCTTCAATAATCTTGCATGTCTTGCCGCTACACTGGGTCTCAATGGCTCGCAGACTGCCAAACCAAACAGGTTGTTCATCTTTGTGCTCAAACAGGATCAGCGATGTACCATCATTACGTTCGCATATCGACGCCGAACATTTGCAACAAGGCATATTGAGCACATGCGTTGATACTCGAGTGAAACCTTCGGGAATGCCCTTAAAAACAGCCGGCTCATAGCCAAGGTAGCTCTCGGTTGCATTGGCATCGAGTTCCTTTCCTTGATACTTTGATACCAACTTTGCGATTGCTACCTTAGGCTCCGACTTGGCTGCACGGATGACCTCTTGAAAGTCAACAGCCAATGCAGCATGTTCATGAGAAGCTTCTCCCGCATCATGATCCGACGTCGGATTCCTCGCAAAAAACCAGATCAGTGATACAGAGGCGGCCGTCACTAGAACCGCATAGATCCAGCTTTTCGGCAACGGCTTAGAAGGAATCGAGACGATTCGATCACTATCCAGTCGTGGAGCAACCTGCTCCCAAAGGGAATTGGTGTCAACACTCGCCTCGGACTGCCGCATGAGCGTACCTATCGCTTGAAACTCGATAATCGACGCGCGGCAGGCGTTGCAATGATCACAGTGCGACTCGAAATTCGTTCGCTCTTGTGCATCCAGTTCGTTATCGATGTACGCCGACAATCGTTCTTCAATCCAATCGCAATTGATCATTATGCCTCCCAACCCAGTTGGATTAGCGAAGTCCTAAGTTCTTTTCTTGCTTTGTTCAGTCTTGAACCTACCGTACCTTCAGGAATACCAAGCACACTTGCAATTGCCTCGTATCCCAACCCTTCGACTTCCTTCATGTGCAGAATTGCCCTTTGTTCGCCCGAGATTTTCTCCATCGCAAGGTTCAAAATCTCCGCTTCATCGGCTTGGTTTTGGCGATTTGGATCTTCAGACATTTCGGTTTCCAATGCGACTTTATAAGCTCTCAGTGCCTCTCGATTGGTCTTTCGTAAGTACTGCAAACATTGATTGACCGCCATTCGATGAGCCCAAGTCTCTAGCGAGGATTCAAATCGGAACTGATCAAGCTTCGAAAACAACTGTATGACAAAATCTTGCATCACATCGTCTGCGTCGCTGGTTCCTACAATCTTTCGAATCACTCGATAAATCCTCGAAGCCAGAAGCTCATAAATTCGTTTTTGATATTCAGGATTTCCGGCTGCCGCGCTTCTGACCCACGATTTCAGGTCGTCTATGGAAACACTCTCCGATAATGTGGCGTGCGGTGTCAACTTCTTTGAGTTGGATGACTCTGATTGCTGCATTCTTCACTCCATGCTGCGAAAAAGTTTTGCCTGCTCGAAATACTCGACCGATTCGAGCAGGCTGACTTTGATTACAACGCCGGCGACTACCGTCGGCAGCAGGATCGGTTATCGAGACAGCAATACGCATTCTTCATGCAGCAGACCGGCTGACCTTTCACCGACAAAGAAGATTCACTCGCAGTTCCGTTGCCAGCCATCGACTCGATACCGAACGAAGCCAACGCAACAATCCCCAATAGCGCAATTTTTGTAAACATGATTCACCTATGAACTTAAAAAAACAGAGAGATTTCGATTGCGATCCAACAGTAGGTTCGCAATCAGTCCAACAAACCAAAAACAAAGGTTTGTTGGGACTCTCAATTCCTCCAAACACAGGCAATCGACTGCCAAGAGTGTCCGCCAAAGCGAACGGGTACTTCGAACTTTCCAAGGCTCAATACGGCGGTTGCTGTGGGTTTAATCGATGCAAATGCAACGCATGCCCAAGCGATGGACTTCGCGGGCACAGAAACCGACTTTGGTGGCTCGCTTGCACGCAGAACTTGCTTGCTGCAATCACATTGAGCACCCTGACAGATTAAACGCGACGGCAACGACGATTTCGCCGCCGACCGGACAGAATCACTCGTTTTTACTATCGGACGAGCAGCACATTTGGGGCATCGAGCCGGCTGAGTGGCAAGTGATTTCGATGACGCAACATCTGCTTCAGCAGTCGCAGGCTGCTTTCCGCTAATGCTCTCGAGGAACGATCGACCTAAGCAGCAACACGAAACCCCACCCAGAATTTGGCTGTAGGCAACCGCCAGCAGCAAAACAGAATGAAGAATCGTTCGGAACATAACGCACGTCAGATACAGGGTTTTTCGGGGCGACACAGATTGGATGCTGCCGGAAGCCGTTTCCTTCACGAGCGTCGCATAATTTTAGCTACGGCGCGTGGAAGTCTCAATCGATCGTAGGGATTACGGCCAATCTACCCGTTTTCAAGAAACTCAGGACTTCCATTTCCAATTTCAAGAAAGCTCGCAAATCGGCGCATTCTCAAATTTGTCGTCCCAAACTGAAGATTCTGTTATTTGTCGGCATCTATCCCGAAGCGAGGCGCATTTCCCCGATCCTTCCCACCCAGATAGCTCAATGTTCGATATTCGCAAAATGCTCAAATCCATCCGCCCCGCCGTTGATCGCACGCTGTCGTTGATTGGTTACAAACATAGTGACAGGCAATTGGAGCTTGACGCCGATGCATATTGGAAAAACCAGCGAAGTCAAGATTTTCAAGTGAATTCGCATTGGAGGGGAACTGGTATTTTCACAGACGAGGATCGATGGGCGAAAATCGGCGCTTTTCATCGATCGCTTTTTAACGACATGTCCAAAATGAGCACATTCCAGAGTACGTCTCGCGGCTCAAGAATTCTGGAATGGGGTTGTGGTGGAGGTGCGAACGCGATTTCCTTCGCGAGCATCGCGAGCACGTACATTGGAGCGGACGTTTCGAATGCTAGCCTGAATGAATGCTCGCGCCAGATGAACTCTATTGATTTCCAAAACTTTCAACCATTGCAAATATGCTTAAGTTCGCCGTCACTTCCTAATGAACTTCGAGGTACGTTCGACATCTTTCTATGTACCTACGTTTATGAGTTGCTTCCATCTAAGGAATATGGTCTTCGAGTGCTCGAAATTGCTCGCGACTCGCTATTTGATGGCGGATTGGCTTTCGTTCAGATTCGCTATGCAACAAACAAACCGTCAACACAGGGACGGACCTGGGGGTACTCGTGGGGTATGACAAAGATGGTGGCGTACTTTATCGACGAGTTTTGGGCTGCGGCTAAGCAAATAGGTTTCGAGCCATTGTGCGTTGTCATTGTTCCCTTCGATCCTATCGTTGAAGACGAACGGTACGCATACTTTCTGTTTCAAAAACCTACCGCTAGAGCCTCGTAAATCCTAAACCAGACAGATCGACTCGAATTCAAAAAGGAGAAACTCGAATGACAAATCGAAGCACCCAACACATTTTTAGCGTAACTGGCATGACCTGCGGGCATTGCAAGTCGGCGGTAGAAGAGGCAATTCGACAAGTTCCGGATGTTATCAACGTGAAAGTCGATTTGTCAGCAGGGACAGCGATCGTGTCAGGGACACCGATAGCGCAGCAGGTTGTCGAAGCGGTGAAAGAAGCAGGCTACGTAGCATCCTTAAAAGGCTAGCTGCAAGTTTAGAGGCTAGCTAGCTGCAAGTAGTCAACTTGACGTAACGGAGCTGTGAACAACATGGAAGATTCGAGCAAGCCGATTGAAGTCGGCGTTGGTGGCATGACTTGCGCGGCCTGCGTTCGTCGCGTGGAGAATGGATTGCGGAAAATCCCGACCGTCGTCCAAGCCAGCGTCAATCTTGCGACTGAACGAGCGCGGGTGCAATTGGACCATGCCCCAAGTCCGAGTGATCTCACGGCCATCCGGGATGCGATACGCAAACTGGGGTACGAGCCGATCGAAATCAGTCGGGGCGCAATCGCTACGGGTTCGAGCAGTTTAGAAACGCAAACTGATCGTCGAGAACTTGAGACGAACGAACTCTGGTGGAAATTCGTCGGTGCCGTCGACACACAATTGGGCAGTTGCCTTATGCTCGGCCTTGCCGCTTGCAACCAAATCCAGGCAATGCTGGAAGCAGCTATCACATTCAATCTGACAAGCATTACAAACTTCAGCACACTTTTTCATCATCGTATCTCAGTGGTCATCAGCAATAGCAGAAAGTGGTACAAACGCGGTCAATGCAACCAAGGCGAACAGGAACGATACTCGGGACATAACATTGGCTCCTTGGGGAGTAATAGGTCTGTTCTGAACCACTCAGAACCATGCAGGGTCGAGGGCAGGTTCTGTTCCGAAAACATGAGTTTTTACTTGAGGAACGTATGGTTTGCGAACTTTGCAAAAAATTTAGTTTTTCGTGAAGGCCATCGACGGCGTCGGCATCTAACGCCAATTTTAGCTGCGAACCGTCGAGAAAGCCTTTTCAATTGGCCGTTCTGGTGGCAATGCTCGATTACCGAACACCAGTTGAGTCTAGACGAGTGAAAACAATTCAACAATTTCGTGAAGAAAGACCCCAGCTTTAGCATCCAACTCCACAGATGCATGGAAGATGTCTATGTAGTCTGTTTCTTCAGTTTCAACAGAGATAGGGTTTGAACATGAAAATTGCTGCTGCAATTGCTTTACTTTTGTTTGTTGGAGTCGGTTTGGCTTTGGGGGCAAGTTTGACGACGACTCGGACAACAAACTCAGCCTCCAATGCGTGTGCCTGCACTACCTGCTGCCCAGACGGCGGTTGCTGCTGTGAAACGGGTGTCTGTACTTGCGAAGACTGTAAGTGCGATTGCTGCGCGGCTGATTCCAAGGGCTGCAATGCAGGTTGCTGTGATAACAAGTCTGGCGCATCCCATTCGAACAATTCGAGTAGTGAGCAGGGCACTTGTCCGAAGTGCCTTCCCAAGTCACCAACCTAAGGCCCCGGGAAGCTGAGTTAGTTTTCTCGAAAGTGTCTTGTGATTCGACTTTCCCAGGGCAACTGTTGCAAAGCAAATCCCTTAAATACAGGTGCCCCAGTTGCTCCGTCTAATTCAGCTGTGGGACATCATCACGGAAGCGATTTCTGCAGGACATATTTCTCTACTACATGGGTGCTACGGAGTGTACCCATTTGCTAATGCTGATTAAACACTAGGAAGGTGACTATGCAAAGTTTCAAGAGAGGGATGCTCTTATTTTTCGTAGTAGCGATAACGCACAACGTTGGATGCCGATCAAATTGGCCAGGCTACAAGTCGATTGCGGCATCGCCAGTACCAATTGCCTCCTTTTCATCGACCGCATCAACCGCAGGCGAGTTGTCTTTCGCAAAGCCGCCTTCGTTTGCTGATGCGAGCACATCGCTGTCTCCTGGGAAAAGCGAGATGCCTGATCAGTCGTCGAGCGAATCTTGCGGTTCCACTTGTTGTCGATGAACTTTCTGGAGGCAAGCTGGAAATGCCAAGCTTGAATGGTCTTGTGTCAAAGCTCGATACTTTCGCCTACCCGCTATCGAGACGTATTGGCATTTCGGATCGAAGTCTGCTATTTGGTTGCGACACGACAACACTAGCAAATCTACCTTACGTACTTCGAAACGGCCAGGAGTTTTGTATGCTTCGGCAGGATCAATGCGGCTCACTTAGGGAATGTAACCCTGAGTTCCAATTAGCCGACTTTCAATCGCTCGATGGTACGCGATTTCGCTGCTATACAGTACGAAAAGACGGACGCACGGTAGCGTACGCTTGGCTTGGCAGTGGTGATATTCCTGCGCTGCACAATTGTAATGGACACGAATGGACTGGGCTTCCCATCTACCTTGATCAGGAGACCGCTTACCTGTTCTCAGTCTACGTGACTTCGTCCAGCAGAGGCCAACGACTGTACCAAGTATTAGCTTCTGGAATCGCTTCAACGATCCTTGGTGACGGCATCCGCCGAATTGTTCTTACGACCGATATAAGGAACAGTTCTTCGATTAAGGCAGTACAACGAATGGGGTTTGAGCTTTACGGAAGAACTAGCTTCTCAGCTTTTTCTGGTTGGAAACGTGCAAGGTACGAGGTAGGTGCATCTTTTCTGCCAAGCAAACTCGGCAAATACGTTGGCGATTGCTAACAACCACCACCGGCTGTTTGGTATTGGATCGCAGCTTCGACTTGCAAAACTGATTCTCAATCTCCGTTTTATTGAAGGAACCAGTCTCTTTGGGCATCCAACTGATATCCATGGGCCGAGTGGCGGCTCAATGTCCAATTCATTCGGTATTTCATCACAGATGGTACCGAAGGCATGTTCTCGAAAGGAACGATGATGAGTATTGCGAGTATCGGAAAATTTGTGCTTTCGTTAGCGTTCGTTGCGGGCTTGGCTTTGGCTATTCCGCAGGTATCTCACGCTCAGTCCAGGATCAACGATTCTATTGCCAGAAAAAATGGGGCGCCTTTCTGGGCGAACCAGCGCACTTCGCGAAACATTCAACACGCGAGAGATTATTCTCGTGGGATGCAGCGTTATGCAACTCAAGC